>PKCL01000335.1 GCA_002862165.1 Planctomycetaceae bacterium | reverse complement strand
ATAAAAAAAATACAGAGTACCCTCTGTTGGTTATGCCCCGATCTCAGTATAAACCACACAATGAGAGTTGCTCCGACTCTCTCATTGTGTGGGTTGTACTGTGATGTGGGCATAGCCGTCGGGGGGCACACCGTGTCCCCCATGCCCCGATTTCTCAGGCAAACTATATAAGAGTTGTTACTCAGTTACAAAAGTTTCTAATAAAATCAGGTGAGTCATTACAAATTGGATCAGAGGTGATAGTATTACCCTCTGACCACTTCTGTTCCAACACTGGAAATTGACTGTCGCTTACTGCGCACGACTTCTGTTCCAATGTTGGCTCTTGGCCAGATTCGCTCTCCGACGAATCACAGTGAGTCGCAGACTCAATGTGATTCGTCGCCATCGGTGCAATTTCAGTCGACTGCGTCTGTACTGGAGGCAGAATCAAAGATTGTCCTTTGATCACTTCGATTAACTTGAATCGCCTCTGAAATTGAACGAAAGTGTCCGCTTTATCTTCCAGGTGTTTATGGTAAACCTGTTGAGGTGTCAACACCGACGTAACGATGACTCGTCGAGCCAGAAACGGCAGCTTCTCCCGGTTTCGGCGTTTGACGTACGCTGGCCATTTGTCAACCAGATCGCACATTTGCGAGAACGTTATCTGACCGCGAAATTCATTGAGGATAACTGTTTCTTGACCAGTATAGCCATCCCACCAGTCGTCTTGCAGACATTTGACGTAATTGTGTCTGTCCCATTCAGGGTCGTCCAGATTTTGGAAAGCGGCATGACTCTTTCCCGAGCCTGACACGCCGAACAGCCAAATGCCTTCGGTCATCCACGTACGGCGTCTACGCCGCAGAGCAATGTCTTCGGCCTTCGATATTGTTCGCCCGTACTGGTGGTAAAACATCGGATCGCCCATGCACATATCGTCGACCGTTTGTTCGCCTTTAGCGATTCTGTCAACGACCGTCTTTAGGTCTCCACCGTCTCCTTGCTTTGGCCTATCTCCGAGTTCTTGGAGTTTGCCCTCCTTACTGCAATAAGCCATATTTTGCTGTAAGGAGCCCATGCATGGTTCAATGTGTGCGACTTTGGTATCACCAATAATCGTACCAATTTTGCGAAGCGATTTTGGAGACGTACTGCGTGGATTATGAAACATCACCCAACCTTGATGGTGTTGTCGCTTGGTTTTCGGGCAAATTTCTAAACCCCAAGCCAAGTAACGCACTTGACGCATGTCGAGATCCTTGTAGTCATGCAGCGAAAAGTCAGTGAAAGCAAAACACCGGGTTTTTTTAGGCCACTTCATGATAATTGTGAATTCGGCAAAAATTGTCACTAATTTAAAAAAAGTCAAATGTGGATTTTTTTTTGATTATTTGTTTTCTAGGGGGTCTGTATAATGAAATTATGGCCCGATACTCGAGGAACGTCAGAAACAACAGAAAAATCAGAAGACGCAAAACAGTCAGGAAACGGCGCAGGCTCGTCGGTGGGACGCTTACTGTTCACCGCGTTAGTGACTTCGCACAAACTCTACAGACAATGCGTAGCTTTAAGTCGGCGTATGATTCTTATAAGAAATCTGGGATGCACGAGAAATTCAAGAGATGGTATATCCAGAACTTTGGACGATCCGGCAGCGGCAAGCGATCAGCCGTCGGCACTTACACGTCGGATAAACGACGTCGAGGACTGCCTGGCTCCACGAGAGGCAGCAAAACGTTTTCTGGCAAGGATAGACACGAAAAACTAAACCAACGCGGAAATATTCCTGTGAACAAAGGCAAGGGATTTTCAACCAGTGCAAACGGCCCAACGTTTACGCACCACGGCAGCGTCATACCCAAATGGAAGCAAGAGCGTCGCCGGAAATACAAGAATTCAGTTTGGCAAACTATTCTACTAAGCAGATCAAACCGCTTAGCCAACAGCAACAACATTCTTGAGACCTCAAGATACCTAATCAAAGCACCAGAATGCCTCGACGGTGAGAAAGTGCAGACTATGATGTTTCAGCCGTTCTGCGCACACTTCAGCGGAATTCACACAAGCCATTATCGTCATGTTAATGCAGCCGGTACAGGACTTGAACACAACATAACTGTAGACGGTCGCCTGGACACTGTCCAAAATCAAGTTGATATCGCAAGACACACACTGCCATCAGACGTCGATGCCAGCGGAGCAGCGGCAATCGATTATGCACGCACCGACCTGGGAGATCCTAGGGCCGATGCGAACATTGGACAAATTATGAACAAATTTGATCAACTCGTCAAGACTACCAAAGTAGACCTTGTATTTACTAGCAGCAGGGCTTTCCCAGTCTGCGTGAGTGTATCTCTAGTGCGGTTTATTCAACCTACTGCACCCTACACGATCACTACAAACGAACAAATGGAGTTATGTAACAATCTTGACAATCGTGGAGTTACGTACACGAAATTCAAGACTGAATGGCTACACCAGTTTACTTTGCCGGCACTGAAAGTAGGCAAAACGCCACCACATCATTCTGTGAACAAGACGATTCATAGCAACTTTATGCAATCGAACACGTTCAACCAGGATACCATCTCACAAGCTATGGCCGAAAGCGGCAACGCAGAACTCGGCAAGAGCATCAATGTACACTTAAATGAGGTTCAAGACGGCTTTATGTCAGGATCCTACGTGATTCTCATTAAGTACCGTAAGAAACGACAGCCACAGCAGTTCACCTACACACAAGTGATTGATCAAGACGCAAATGGAGCTGGCGAAGGCAACGCCGTCGCTAGCGTAACTCTACCAGTCTTATCCGAAGAATCCTTCGACGTACCCTCGGCTGCACAGAACGCAGACACGTTTGTATCCGGCCACGACGGAGCCCCATTGATAGCCAATCAGGGCAACGAATCTAAGGCTACGTTCTATCTACACGGAGCTATCAAAACCGAATGGGGATTTCGACAGGAAACCGAAGCAGTCCCGGCTATCATGGACGACGACAAGACATCAGTCAACTTCAAGAAGGCCCAAAGCCTGAACATTACACCAACATTCACCACCACTGGTACAACCAGTGACAACACGGCACAAGACGGATTGTACACACAATCAGCAGATCATACGAACATCACATCCTCTACTGCTAATCCATGAGTATGTAACGAAAAATAACATAAAATTGTGCCGAATCTGCGTGGGAACCCTCGCCGCTATGCAGCCGGTAGGCGCCACCAAGGCG
>PKCL01000469.1 GCA_002862165.1 Planctomycetaceae bacterium | reverse complement strand
TTACAATGTTCATGTGTAGAATTTGTTACTTAGTAGTGAATTGTTGGCCAGTGCTGTCACACTGCAATGTTGTGGGGTGACCTTATTTATGATTGGCTAAAATTCAGAAAGAGCTTATTTATTTTTTGCGTTTTATATAATCCGAAAGAGACTAAACCCGCGAATATAGATGGCGGGTAGTCCGCGGCAAGGGGTAGGGACGGGCTTTAATAAACTGAGTGCGCCCCCGCGCTATGAGGTTAGGCACGCCGTGGGTTAGTCAGTCCCTGCGGGTTTCAAATTGACAAAACAAAATTTTTTGACTTTGTGCGGAAGATCTGATGATCAAATTTTGGTACAGAATATTTATAAAATACTCAGAATTATAGAGTACTTCTAAATAAGAATAATGAATAATGTCTTTTCTTAGACATCAACCGAATTAGCACTTGAGCTATTCGGGTTGTTATGTCAAGAGAGACGTAGCATTCAGAATCACATTTTTTCTGCTTCTGAGAATGCGATGCGAGTCTTGCTTGCTTTTTGAAATGACCTGAATTCGCTTGGTCTTTTGTACTGAGGCCCTCAACTAACTGGAATGTTAGATTGAGCGTCTTCAGTGAATCTTTGAACATGAATGTGATGAGAGTTCCGGCAGTGACGAGACTGCTTAGAACTGTTAATGAATTTTTGAAATGAATTGAGAATGAGTTGGTGTCGAGAATTCCCCGGGTGAAGGTTAGGATTTCAGTTTGCTTTGAACCCTTGGAGGTGGGCGTTGGTTTCAGGAAGGCTTGCTATTTCGCAGGCCTGATGAACCACGTTTTCCAGCTGGTCTATTCGTACATCTGCGTAGTGATCTGGCATGGACGAGTCGCGTGTCCAAGAACCTCCCGCTTCCCGAACGCGTTTGGTAGCTCCCACTCTATTTGCCAAGTTTGCTCCTCCTCTTTTCCCTGAATGTGGGGTGAGGTTAGCTGCTTTTACAGAAGGGATTGTTTTGCCTGCTCTTTTGTAGAATTCGTACACGTCTTGGTAGGAGTGAGAATTTCCACAATACTGGCTGAATAGGGGCATGGATGTTAGCTTGGCTGTCGGTGGAGCAAGTTGGAGGAGTCGGGCCACCTGAAAGTAGGGGTTTAGCCGTACCGCAGGGGGAACTCCTAATGTTTGCCGAAGAAGCGAGGACAACTTGTTGCCTTTCAATGCCACAGCCGAGGGTGCTGGTGCGACTTTGAGCTGAAAACCACTAACCCCCCGGCCCACTGTCTTGAGCGTCTTAATTTTCACGGTCATACGTTCGGCATTGATTGTAACGTCGCCTACTGTAGTGTGAAGGTCCTTGTTCCAGGGCTGACCTTTGGATGCTATCAGGTCACTGGTACGGCAGCTCAGCATGGTGCTGACGGAAATCAGTGCCACCATGGATCTGTTGCTGTGTAGTGACAAGTCGACTGCTTCTTCAATTGCCAGAAGGTGGTGTCGATCCGTTGAACCACGTTGGCGGCGTTTTTGTGGGTTAGTTACTAGCATGCCCTCGATGGTGCTGGTGAACTTTTTGTGTTGATGAAAATTGGACATAGTGAATCCGTGAAGATCGTTTAGGAATCCTCTGATTTTCAAAACATACTCTTTGGCTGAGGATGGGCCACACTTGGCATCTCCATGACGAACCAGGGCTAGGGCATACCATGTGAAGAGTTGTTCACAGCGTTGAGAGAAGCGCATGCGTGCTGTGGCCGAGATTTCGGGTGTGACATGTAGGAAGTCGCAGTCGATGTTCTTTTCTCGGCACCACAACAAGAGGCGCTGAACGTGTTGGTCTTGTTGTTTGGTTGTGCTGGCTTTGAGTCTGTGCGACCTCACAAATTTCCCGTCATCATGGATCCGTTTCGCAAACTCTGAATTCTGTAAGAGATGTCGTGAAAGGTGCAATGAGGAAAGAGAGAGATAGCGTGATTACGAAATTGATCGAATTTTAAACGAGACAGGAGGTCTGCCATGATGTTGAGTTCTCCAGCTATGTGGTCGAATTGAGGTGAACACTCATGTAATGCACAAGTCGAATCGATGGAGTGAAGGAGTTCGCGTGCATTTTGCTTGCGCGCTTTGAACGAGTTGAGTTGGTCAACTGACACTTTGTTGTCACAGTGGATAGTGAAAGATTCGTTTTGCATGAAGGGTGCTGCCAGCTGCAATAGCCAGTCCACTGCCAGCATTTCCAGGTCGTTGATGTGATTCTCTTCGCTTTCGTTGCCACGAAGTTTAAACTTCTCTGACCAACATCCAGCAAAGAAGTAGAGGTGAGAGGCGTTGTCTTCACTTTTATGTTCGAACACTCCCCCATACCCTTCTCCCGATGCATCAGAAGCCAGGAAGTTAGGCAGTGATGGTTTCGGAACGAGGAGTTTGGCTGGCGTAGCCCCCGAATGAAGGTATTTGGAGAACCATTCCAGGCACCTATCAAACCATACGGTGCGAGTGGCGAAGTGATGTCCCAATCTATTGCTAATCGCTTCGCACTCGAATAAGCCCGAACAGTAGAGTCGGCCTCGTGTGACTACTTTCGAGAGGTGGCTGAGTTTACCACTGAGGCTTTCGACTTCTTTGGTTGTGATCTGTTTCTTTTTCTTCATCTCGTCAACCAGAGTTCTGATGTCGGCGAGCTTTTTCGGGGGTAGCGAAACCGTGGGGCAGTCGAGGTTTGAGAAGTCGTATCTCAAGCCCAGAAAGTCACACACTGTGGCCGGGGCCCCTTCTTCGTATTTCTTTGCACCTCTGGGGTAGGGCACACCGTCAATGGTGACTACTTCGAAGCCCGCGAGGATGATCAAGTCGAATATCACTTGGCGAATTGCCAGCGCTGATTCTGGGCGGTCGACAAAACGTATCAGAAATCCAGCGTTGTCATCGAGGAATGCCGCAAGCCAATGAGTATCCTGAATTGTTAGTTTCGAGACTGCCGGTTCCACTGCCCTCAACGGGATGGGATGGGTTAATTCGGCGTCTCTGTCAACTCCCACATACGGCCAGGGGCGGGTGATGTTGGCGGGGTGTTGTTCGTTAGCCTCACCGCCAAGTCGGTTACGAATCTCAGCTGCTCTGCTGATTCTGTATCCTGCCATCTGGCGTGTGACTGTGTGTTTGAGCTCTTCCTCCACTTTGCCAGTCAAGGATGACTCTGCCGTCAACATTTGCTGCCATTCCGTTCTGACTTCGTCGAACGATCTTTTGCGAAGCTCGTTACCAGCCACGTGAATCAGGAATCTGGTGATGC
>PKCL01000267.1 GCA_002862165.1 Planctomycetaceae bacterium | reverse complement strand
ACTGCCGCTGCTTTGGCGGCTCTTCAAACGCTACAGGCCGAACCTTGGCGTGTTCTTCAACTCCAGCAGCGATCAGCCCTTTTTCTATCACTTGCAAAAGAAGCCGGCCTCGACACCGGCCCCAGTCTAAATACACCGATCATACCGGTCATTGTCGGAAGTTCACAAAAAGCACTTGCAGTGTCGCAAAAGCTGCTCGAAAAAGGTATCAATGCTCGCCCGATCTTGTATCCCGCTGTACGTGAGTCCGCTGCCCGCATTCGATTCTTCATTACATGCGAGCACACAGACGCCGACATACAACGGGCTGTCCAAGCCGTCACTGAAGTACTTGCAACTACTTAGTTTCTTTTTCCAGGGATTCGGCAAGCTTTCTGTCTGCCGCTTTTGCTGGCTTCCAATAATAGCCCTGTTTATTTTCACAATGACAGTCCGGGTAATTTTTAATTAGTTTTGTGTACACAGCTGCACTCTTTTCTTTTTCACCCTGCTCTGCCAATGATTGTCCCAATATAAACAGACACGTCCCAACGCTATTCAACTCTGGAAACGACGAAGCATTATCTTGTGTTATCTGTTCTCCGTTCTCGCTTTGCTGCTTTTCGGCTTCTTCACCGAATTCTTTGAAACACTGGTCCGTCAACACAGAGACCTTTTTATAGTCTCCAGCCTTGAGCGCAACCCAAGCTTTAGTGCTTAGTGCAGAAGGTTCCAGCTCTTCACCCTGAGCGTACCCTGAGAAAAGACATGCCAGGAGGCAAGCTACTGCAGATATCGATAATACTCTTCTCTTCTGAACCACCATGAATTTCTCTCCCTTATGTACAGTGCGTCCCAAGACGGGTGACTGTATTCCCTGTGAATACCCAAAGGCTAACCACCTTGTTTCTTTCGCGTCGTCGACTAAAGTACCGTAATTGAGGAATAGATCAAGAAAAACTTCTCAGGAGACGATCATGGCTGATTCACAACCAATTTCATGGCCAGATTTGGCAATTGGGCTTTATGACAGATTAACCGGCAGACAGGCTGAAATCTCTTATGATTTTGAGAACCTACACGTGAAAATACCGAGCGATACCACAGCAACTGCTCAGCATGCCGAATGGATTCTCGACGGCACAATTAAAATACGAACACGGGACGCAAGTAACGACCCAAAGTAATTCTGACCGGCCGCCTTACTGGGCAACTTCAAGGCCGTTCGGTCAGTATTTCTGCGTTTGAACAAACACTGGCTATAGAACTCGAACATTTAACGAGTTTGTGGACGCTATTCAGTTATCGCAAAACTCTACTTCCTTTGCAAAATCTGTTTTCACAGTTTGGCGGACAGTCAGAACTGCGATACAAGAACTATTGCATCTATAGAAAAAAAGCGGTGAGTCGCTGAAATAAACAATTTGGGGCATTTTAGAAATACGCATCGATGCCCGTCTTTAAAATGAGGGCACCGATTACGACCAGGAAAACATTCCGCACGAAGCCACTTCCTCGTCTGAACGCTACCGCAGTCCCTAAACCTGCACCAACGATATTCACGACAGCCATCGGTACAACAAGTATCCACCATATGTCTCCACTCCACGTGAAGACACAAATTGCCGCCGCATTTGTCGCAACATTCAGTGCCTTTGCTGCGGCAGATGCATGAAGAAAGTCATGCCCTAAAAAGCGCACAAAGAAAAACACAAAGAAACTGCCGGTACCAGGCCCAAAAAAACCATCATAAACTCCTAGAAAAAAAGCAATGACACCTGCAAAAAGTGTTTCATACTTCTGAGGATACGTGGGACTGTGTTCGCGGCCAAACTGGCGACTCGCCAATGTGTACAAGAACACACATCCCAGAAGGACTGGCAATACTTTCCGAAGCCACTCCGACTGAAAACAGGTCAGAAGCCAGGCACCGATAAATCCGCCAGAGACTGCCATCACAAGAGCTGGCACCATGCGTCGCCACAATACCGAAACGTGTACCGAGTACGACCTCGCCGCCCACGCAGTGCCCCAGACCATTGCAGATTTCGTCGTACCAAAAATACTTGGGAGGGGTGCGTCAGGAAAAACACTTAGCATGACAGGCAGCGAAACGAGCCCACCACCACCTGCAATTGCGTTCACGAAACCGCCGAAAAATGACCCAACCAGAATTAATCCAATTTCTAATGTCGTCATTCAGCCAATCACACTGCGTTTTACAAAGATTTTGTGTGCAGACAGGTCGTGCCACCGAACAAGCTGCTCAAGGCCATCCTATTTTTCCACATGATGGAGGTGAACATCCTGCTGAGGATACGGAAAAGAAATGCCTGCATTGTCAAATTCTTGTTTTACGGATGCAGTGACTTCCCAAAACACCGTCATATAGTTTTCCGTTTTTGCCCAGGGTCGTGCAATAAATAATATCGCGGAATCTCCAAGCTCATTCATTCTTATAAGTGGCATAGGATCTTTCAGCACGAGTGGATGGTTCTGTAAGATTTTTTCAAGAATTTCCTGTGCCTTTTTGGTGTCGTCTTCATAGCCAATACCAAACGTCATATCAATTCGCCGAGTATGACTTGCCGTCGAATTTGTAATGGTGTCGCCACCAATCTTTCCATTTGGGACAATCATCATTTTGTTGTCGAAGGTCCGAATCGTAGTGGACAGCATGTTCATCGAGTCAACAATTCCACTCACGCCACCGGCGTCAATCACATCACCAACATCGAATGGACGATATGCCAGAATAAGAAGTCCTTGAGCAAAGTTTGAAAGTGTCCCCTGAAGGGCTAGACCTATCACGAAGGCTGCTCCGCCAATGAGTGCCAGTACTGGACTTGTATTAATTCCAAGGGCTGAAAGTGACACGACAAATCCGAGAACAAGCACAGCTTGTCGTACAAAATTCACCAGAAAAGTACGAAGCAAGGAAGAGGCGCCCTCAAAACGGGAAATCGCCTCACCCGCCAGCCGACTTGTAAGACGTGAAAGCATCCACGTGACCACTAAAATAACGCCGAACATGGACAGGTGCCCAAGCCATCGCAGGCCACCCTGCGGCGACAATAACCAATTTTTCAGCACCAAGAATGTTGCCTGCAGATTATAAAAATCAAACTCCAGCCCACTTACGGCGGACGCATATTCCCTGAATTTCTTTGTATCACCACCCTTTCTCTCCCATTCATCAAGCACAAGACGAAATCGGCTCAGGAGTTTTGACTGCTCTTCTTGTTGCAAAGCAACCTGCGTATTTGAACTACTCGAAT
>PKCL01000203.1 GCA_002862165.1 Planctomycetaceae bacterium | reverse complement strand
AAAAGTGGAGAAATTGAAAAGGGTTCAATGCTATTAGTAGAAAAACTAGACAGACTATCTAGATATGGCTATCAGGATGCTTGGGATTGGTTGAAAGCAGTTGTAAAGGCTGGCATTACAGTAATAACATTAGAACCAGAGCAAACATTAGATAAGAAATGAATAAAAGATTTTGGAGTAATGATCTCAGTATGTGCTGCATTTATGGCCACAGAAGATGAATCAAAGAAAAAATCAGAAAGACTTAAACATGCATGGGATCTTAGAACTCCTGCAAAAGTCAGAAGTGTTTCTCAATGAAGCAAGTCCGCTATTTTTGTGGTTCAAGAAAAAGAATGTTAGTGTCAGATCTAATCAGGCTATGGATTCAAAAAAATCTACTGAAGAAACTTTAGAAAAAAATAAAGCATTTGTTTTGAGTTGGTGGGGGCGAGTGATTCAAATTGACAAGACAAAAAAATGTTAGAGATAGTTCTGTCGAATGAGGCTCGCACCCTCAGTGAATCGAGTTGACAAAAACAGGACTACTCTAATTCAAAATAAATCAAACAATCAACCACAAGACTTGTCTTTACACAGTGCAAACAAGTAATTCATTAGAAATTATGTCGAGCCCTACGTAAGTCCGACAGCCTCAACCAGAAACGTTTCAAGACTGATTCGAAATGAACAGAAAGACACTGGTTATAACTGACAATACGTATGCAAAAAGTATAGCGGAGGAATTAAATACTCTGTTCGGGGACGTTGATATTGCACAATCACAAACAGGTCAGCTTAAAGAAGTCTCCCGAATCGATGTAAGCCAAGTAGCACGGTCTGTCATCGAGAAATATGATCTAGTGATATCAATACATTGCAAACAGATGTTCCCAAAACATTTGATCGATAGCGTTCGATGCATAAATGTTCATCCTGGTTTCAATCCATACAATAGGGGCTGGTATCCTCAAGTCTTTTCGATAATTGACGGTTCAGCTAGCGGTGTGACAATACATGAAATAGATGAGTTACTTGACCACGGGAAAATAATAGTTCAAAAAAAAATTGAACTTACAGAGTGGGATACTTCCGGAAGTGCTTATAAAAAAATCATGAAGGCTGAGCGACAATTGCTTTTAGAGTGGTTTCAGAGGATAAGAGATGAGGAGTATGTTGCATCAACTCCACACTCCGAGGGCAATCTAAACCTGAAAAAAGATTTTGATGGGATTTGTGAGATTCAACTCGACGAAATCGGACCCTTCAGATGCTTCCTAGATCGCCTTAGAGCTCTCACTCATCAAAATCATAGAAACGCATACTTTATTTCAAAAACAGGGAAAAAGGTTTTCTTGAGTCTACAACTGGAGCTCGAAGAATAAGTAGAAAGGGCTACCCTTTTATATAAAGCCGCAGCGTTTGAAATTAGAGCCGCTAGAGTGAACCTGATGGAGGAGGTGGAGTCCACCAGAATATCACCGTTTTAGCGAAGAAAACGCAAGAAACACGGGTAATACGACGATAATTAGGTAGCCCTTGAATATAATAGCACCAACTTATTCGCAAGAATGAACCAGCAAGAGCAGTTGACCGTCTGCTTGTTGCCGGGTTGATCGAAGCCCGTAGTTGTGAGCGATTCTCATTGCTCAGGGACTATGTCAAGGACGAGGAACTTCAAAAGTTTTATGGTGGGCTGTTCGAGTCTGAAGCGAGACATCATGCAACATATGTTCGGCTTGCATGTGATTTGGCGACGGAGTCAACTGTCCATGACAGACTCCATTGGCTTGCCTTACAAGAGGCAGAGATTATTTCTGAGGGCGACCAACGGCCACGAATGCATAGTTAGTGATCGTGGATAATAAATGTCTTTGGTCGCAAGAAGTGTTCCTTTTTCAATGCAAGTCAAGGGAAGCACGAATGCTGCTTACAATGTCTGCTGGTGATTGGTTGATGGTAAGAACAAGAGTATTCTCATCAGCACCAGGCTCTTCTAGTGTGAGAAGTTGACTCGTAAGAAGAGCTGGTGGCATGAAATGATCTGTTCGCTCAGCCAATCTCTTGAGGAGTAATTCTTTGGTGCCTTGCAAGTAGACGAGATGTATATTGTTCTGGTTCTTAGTTAATAAGCGACGATATGATTTTTTTAATGCAGAGCAGCTGATGACACCGTTTGTGCCGGATTGGCAACGAGAATCAATCCATTGAGAAATACTGTTGAGCCACGGTTTACGATCGATATCACTGAGTGGCATGCCGCACGACATTTTCTCGATATTTTTTTGTGAATGAAGAGCATCTCCTTCCTGAAACGTCCAGCCCAGTTGGCCAGCCAGTTTTTCACCTACTGTTGTCTTTCCGCATCCTGAAACACCCATCAAGATAATAATCATAAAAGTTTTTAGTGAGTGGTTGCGTGCTAGTACGTTTTTATTTCTTCTACATCAGCGCGTGTGCGTTTTGTAAGATAGTACATTTTATAAAATAGTGTTTTATATGTCATAAAATTCAAATAGAGATCGAAGCAGTATCGCTGTTATTTTAGTGAGTCAATTGTTTTTTGTGGCATGAGATCAGAAGTGTCTTCTTGGAATGAAAAGAAATGTCTAAAGCAATGATGGGTGTACGTGGTTCTGATGAAGCGGCTGATATGCAGATGCCTTCCGTTGGACTTGGTCTGTGGAAGGTAGGGTCTGAAAATCTGGGTGAACTTATCCATGAGGCGATTCGCGTAGGGTACCGCCATCTTGACAGCGCATGTGATTATGGAAATGAATCTGAGGCAGGGGAAGGTCTTCAGCGTGCCCTTGCAACAAGTTCTTGTCAGCGCGAAGATTTATGGGTTACTTCAAAACTCTGGAATACATTTCATGAGCCTCGATATGTACGTCCGGCACTTGAGAGGACGTTGAGAGATCTTCGACTCGAATATCTTGATAGTTATCTCATTCATTTCCCAATTGCTTTGGAATATGTTGCACCAGAAAAACGATACCCTCCAGGATGGTTTTTGGAACCAGACTCGCAAAAGCCTGTGATGAAATCAATGAGAGTGCCGTTAGCCGAGACGTGGGGTGCAATGGAAGACCTTGTTGATGCCGGGCTTGTGCGGACTATAGGTGTTTGTAATTTTGGAACCTCGTTGCTCCGTGACTTGCAGGCTGGAGCTAGAATTCAGCCCTCAAGTTTACAAATTGAGTTGCATCCAATGCTGACTCAAGAAAAGCTTGTTCGGTTTTGTCATGAAGAAGGTATTGCTGTGACAGCGTTTTCGCCGC
>PKCL01000169.1 GCA_002862165.1 Planctomycetaceae bacterium | reverse complement strand
CAACCACGCGTTGTCTGCTGAGGGTATTCGGCCGACGGTTGGTAGTCCATCAGGTGATCCCGGGCGCAGTCCAGCCCAGGAAGCTACTGGTTCATTAGCTATAACGTCGGGGAGAATTTCAGTAGCTATTTTGTTTATTCTGTAAAGCGAAGAAGGTGTCGTTGATGAATCAAAGCCCGCATCCTCTATAGTTGATCCGATAAGAAGGTGTCCATCATCCCGTGGGATTATGTAGTCAAGGCCTGAGCCAAAATTAATAATATGCCGCAGCACTCCGGGTTCTATCTTGTGCAATAAGATTTGCCCTCGCCATGGCTTCGTAGGCAATTCGATATCAAGTTTTAGAAGCAACTGTTCAGACCATGCTCCAGCTGCGATACAGAACTGATCAGCACAAATTGATCGTAGTGTCGAGTTTTGATCTTCAGTATTGATTGCAACGATACGGCTTGAATCGAATTCAAAATTTTGAACGTGGTGGCCGTCAAGGATTTCAACTCCACGGGTTAAGCAAGCAGATCGTAATGCCGCAAGGTGTCGAGGAGGACGTACCTGCGTTTCATCGGGCAAATAAAATGCTTTGCGTACCTGGCGAGTGATAACGGTACTGTCTAGGACTGGTTCAATGTCACTTAGGTCTGTTGGTGAAAGGCTCTCGTGTTTCACTCCCAAGCGTTTCCACTTTTTTTCATCGTCCTGAATCTGAGATGCTGTGTCTTCCGTTGTTGCCATGGCAAGGCTACCGCAGCGCCGGAAGCCATTGTCGATTCCAGTTTCTTCAAGAAGTGATTTCGTCCACTGTTCGTGGAGCCGATCACTATATTGCGTGAGGCGCTCTATGGGAGTTCCGTTGTAATCGGTAAGAGTGTCTCTTGGTTGAGCCGGAAAAATACCGGCCGCCGCCCAACTCGCACTTTTGCGCAACGTATCATGACTCACAACAGTTACAGAGCGGCCTCGTCCAGCGAGTTCTCGAGCAATCGACAGTCCAATAACGCCACCCCCAACGATACAGCAGTCAGGCATTCGTTGGGACCTGGGGGCTATCTGCAATGTTGACCCATACATGGACGTGAGGCGCTCCGCGGAAATGCCAGACAAATGCGGGCCCCTCAAGTCGCCAGTTGTCCCACACGCCATCATTGCCGAGATCTTTATCTTTGTAATAAACGAGACGACACGTATCAATTCCGCCCTGTGATGCTAAGCAGCGGTCGATTTCAGCTTGGTCACTCGGTCGGAATGGCTCAAGAAGAAGTTTGAGAACATTCCCAAGTTCTTGTTTCTGCTCATCAGTAAGGTCAGCAACAGACAACCCCGGACGGTCTGTTTTGCCGTGAAATTGAATAGCAGTTTCTTTGGGGGAGCGGCGCACAATCGATGCCTCTTGTTGGTGCCTGTCAAGCAACTCATATACCTTATTTGCAGCGACTGCTTGTGGCCAGAAAACATTCCCGGGGTGTGTTGGTTCTTCGTGAAAGTTGCCGGTATCGTGGCCGTAGAAGATAGGTCCACCAAAAGCAACGTGATCAGCAGAATCTCCATCACATCTTAGAGTCATATGCCTTCCGCTAAGCAGGAACTGGAAATTGCCACTGCCGGGCTCTCCAAGAAGCGCTACGCTTTGCGAATAACCAAACCCACCACAGTCGTCTTCCAATTGTTTATCAAACTGAGGTTGCCATTTCGGTGAGATAATATCCTCAAAAATTTTTCGAATCATGCTTTGCTGAGTTGTTGTGAAAAAATCACTTGCGATCTCTGGTTCGCTTGCCTGCCAATTGTTCGCGACTCGCGTACGCAGTAGTCCATACTTCGGGTGTTGGTAATTCCACGGAAAGCAAACTTGTTTCCGTTGGTCTGCTGCAAGTGAGGCATGAAGTTCTCCAGCGAGAGTCTCAGCCGTTGGAGACGAGGTTGCCTCTGTGGCGTAAATTCTGCACCAATCGGAACCTTGTAAAAGAGAAGTGGCACTTATGGCTGCTGACGTGTTTGCTAGAAAACGTCTTCGAGACGTCGTTTTATTTTCATGTAAAGATGGCATTTTAAGCGATTCCTTGTGACTTCTGTTTCATGTGACTTCTGATATGTACTCGTTTTATCATTCATCAATTTTAACGGAGGTAAGGTTTTTTTGTTGCGGACAATGATTTCATCGTAGCACGCTTTCGTACAGGATCAGAGTTTAATGGATTGCGGTAATATTCTTCAATAACGTGTTTGGCAGTTGGAGCAGAAGAAAGTTGATCGTTGGGTCTGAATAACCCGCTTGATTTCATTCTTACATTGAGAGCACTTGTATTTATTGCGGCCGTAGACTTTATGGAAGTACTGGTATCGACCGGGGCGATTGTCAGCCGTTCTATAGGTTTCATCACCTATTGAAGATCCTTCTTGTTCAATGGCATGATTGAGAATTCGTGAGCATGCTTTTGCTATGCGTGCGCACGCCTCTTGGCTTAATCGATTGCATCTTGTCCGTGGATCAATTTTCGCAGCGTATAGAATTTCTGAGGCGTAAATGTTGCCAATGCCTGCAAGTACCTTTTGGTCGAGAAGTACAACTTTGATGTGCCGTTTTGAATGGTGGATTCTTGCATATAATTCGGGTCCGCTGACAGTAAGTGCATCAGGACCAATCGCATGACTTCCTAAACGCGAAATAAAAGTTGATTTATTGACTAGGGTTATTGTGCCGAGCCCACGTCGATCCCAGAAGATCAGTGGTTGTTTGGAGTTTTTGAATTTTGCTATCAGGCGAACATGAGTTTTTGTTGGAGGTGGAACTCGCAAAAGTAAGCCGGTCATCCGGGGTTCAAAAATCAGGAATAAACTGTCTTTTTGGTTTGCTGGCGTGACAGATAGTACCGCCCTCTTGCCGAGACGTTTGATATCTGTAATGCGAGCACCATGGAGTTTGGACGCAAGAATTTTTGGCTGTGGCTGAATAGGAGATGCCCGGCGGGTGTATCTAGGAAAGTGTGTTGTCTGAATGATTTCACCTTGGAAACAGGCGATTCCGCGACACATCGTTTCTACTTCTGGTAGTTCTGGCATCGTAGGACTTTTTGGAGCGGTAGGGGTGGACTCCACTTAGGTCGAAAAACGATAGGTCAAAAAAAGAGGAAGGAGGCTACAATTTATTTACTTTTGAGTATTCGCTTTGAGTATTCTTTGGGTGACGGTTAATAATAGACGATATGTAGCAAAAGGCTTTGTCCAAACATTTGGAGTATCGAATGTCTCGTGTTCAAGCTGAATCTG
>PKCL01000162.1 GCA_002862165.1 Planctomycetaceae bacterium | reverse complement strand
AAAACTGGCCTTCTTCCATATGGGGAAGAATCCAAAAGAAAAGTGTGCCTCTGTAACGCTGATTATTAATAACTTCATTACGGTATGCATGTGGAAACGATCTCTGTGCATCGAGCACACCGTGCGACGCCAAGCCTATTTGTTTCATTGTGTTCACACAGCTCATCCGACGTGCTGCTTCTCGCGCCTGCTGAACGGCAGGAAGCAGAAGCCCTACTAATACTCCGATAATGGCAATCACGACTAAAAGCTCAATGAGCGTAAAGCCTTTGAGACTTTTTCCAATATCCTCTGAGGGATTGATCTGATTCATAACGCTGTCTCCAAAAAAAGGAATGAAATATCAACGACGCGCTTGGACATGTCATGGAAAAAAGAAATAAATTATTCCACGACGTATATTTCCTCCGCTACGCCGACCCCCAAACAAGTAAAAATTACCAATTGGGGAAATTTGGCGTCTAGGACGATTGCTACAAATTTTTGTATGAATCAGTCATGGTTCATACAAAATCTTGGGTCTAGCACAAACGATTCTGGGTCTAGCACAAACGAACCCTTGGAAAGAAAATTTGAAATCAACTGATTTTTGAATGATTCACATCAAAACAAGCTACTGAATTCTTCAAGCGCGTATCAAAGCAGTCTTGCCAGCACCCGTGTCTTTTCATAGCGACTGGGTCTCAAACGTACAAAGTCAGTTGTTTTTTTCACCGATTCCAGCATCTGCCTGGCCTCTTTCACCTTCCCTAGCGACATCTGCCTGGCAATCTGATCAAGAGTCGCATCATCACCCCGCCCTGCTCTTCTCAACAACAAAAGTCGATATGGCAGACGAAGTGATACTTTGCTCATCTGGAATTGCTTATCGACCTGCTCCTCGGTAAGTGACTGCAGGTATTCAAGATCTCGATACCCGAACTCACGACTGGGCTCTATCTGTGTTCCCTCACCCCAGTCGTTCCATGTTGCGATTTGGACAATCTGTCCGTGAGCCCGCCCTGCCTCGTTCACTGACAGCCGAAATGTTTCACCATTGTTGTCGGCGATGTTCTTGTATGCCGCCTGCACACCCGCCTGCTGATATACATCAACAAATCGTGGAAAGACTACAGGCATAGAGCACTGCCACTGTTTTGATGCTTGAGAAAACCAACGGCCCTGCGTCAGACCCTGTTTTGGAATAGGCCAGTCAAATGCCCCACATGCACCCGGACGAGGTGCATGCTCACTCAACCACAGAATTGATGACTCACTACGGCTAAGCATATTCTGCCATTCATCATCATTCAGACCACTATGTCCAAACGATAGCAGAACTGGCTGCCCTTCAAGACGTGCGTACGAATCTCGTTGAAACCAGTTTTTCGCAAGCCACTTCAGTTCATTCGCCGCATGAGGAACGCGTGATGCTTCAGGAATCACTTTTTGGTCAACAAGAGCATTGATTGACTGGTCTTCGTAGCAGATCAAAAACTTCATCTGAAATCTTTCGACCATATTCACTAAGAGCACAACGTTCTCATGCAATTGTTTGTAGTCATGACAGTCCGCTCTTCCGTACCAGTCAACAACAACACCCTCAATGCCGGAAAGCTTCATCAACAAAAGGTGGTATTCAATCACGGCTGGGTCACCGGAATCATAAGGACCAATGATCGGATAAAATTGTGAGGCAATTTCTCGACGCCCATTCTTTTGCTTCTTTGGATCAAAATGATTCATCGTCCAGTGCCAACCCCAGTCCTTGCTGCGAGGCGGCGACGCATACCAAGGCATGTAATGAGCCAGAAACATTGTCTTGGATCGCGAAGGAACTCCATCAAGGTGAGTCCGGACTTCTTCAGCCAGGAGAGGATTCAGCCGAACAGCCTCTGCAAAAAACTTTTTTGACTTTTCAGGTTGCTTGAGGTCATAAAAATACGTTAGGCCACAGTTCAGAAAGGCTGTTGCCCGAAGCAATCCGTCAACTGAATCCTCTTGAGCGACTTCCTCGAAAGAACGAAGTGCTTCGACGGGTTCACCAAGACTGCGATAGCAATCACCAAGCATGACCCTGATTGACGGCTTTGCCCATTGAACTTCCGGCAGTTTCAACGCGGCCAGCAGCGTTTTTTTTCCTGCACCAAAGTCCTTATCACCTTGCATCTCACACTGTGCGCGTACCTTCAGGGCAATTACTTCAGATACTACCCCAGCATCAAGTTGCTGCAGACTCTGCGTGACGAGACCCCGTGCACGAGAATAGTCGTGAAGATCAAAAGCAAGAATCTCAGCCTGCTTGCCTAGAACAACTCCCCGTTCTGCATCAGTTTCCGAACGCTGGAAAGCCCGACTAAGTTCCGTAAGCGATTCCTGAAACTTGCCTTCAGAACGCAACGTGTCAGCGCGGAGAACGACACCCGAAGCCTCACTCGCCCACACCGGTGAATACAGGAAGATCGCAGTGAACGCCAGAAAAACAGACAATCTTACCGATATTTTTTCCTTGCTATGCGTACACATATGAAAAACTCTCACGACAGGCTTTGATGCTCGACGGAAACAATGCCCATATGCCACCTTGAAACATGACACATAGAGACCCATTGCTAACACTATAGTTCATCGTTCGAAGATCAAGCCCAATGCCCTGATCAACAACAACGGGCGAGTCTTATACAAATCATTCGGTAACAAGATGAAAATCAAGTTCATTCGTGTCGGGTTTGACACTGGCCGTAAGAATACTTTCCAAACCACTATATTGCGGCCCAACCGCATTGATCATTAGCGGCTTGAGTGGCTGTTTTCCGGTTTCGTCTGCAGCCGTCGTCGTTGGCAGCCCAGAACTCTTGAGCATCTGGCTGGTCGCCTTATCCATAAATTGCTCAACGGCGGATGCGGTGGAATTCTTGTCGGGTACCATTTTTTTTATCATGACCCGATGCGTACCGAGCATGGCACCACGAATCGTTCCTGTGTAGTGAAGACTGTACTTTCCTGATGAATCAGTGACGCCACTCGATGATCGGCCAGCCTCTGGCACAAATGTTATGGTCGCTTTCTCAAGGGACTGCCCGTCAAGAGTCACCACACCAACGACAGTTGCGACCTCTGGGTAGACCACCGAATTACTCGAACAACCAGCGGCTGTCAAAACACCAAGAATTCCAACCCATCTCAAAGAGAACTCACTCATACTCAACCTATCTAATTCCAACCTTCACCTACTTAAACGAACGGCTAGTCTTCTGTTTACGCCCAATGTTTACGCCCAACTTATTCTGACTGAA
>PKCL01000164.1 GCA_002862165.1 Planctomycetaceae bacterium | reverse complement strand
AGTTCCAAGAAGAGCTGGAGGCGGAGGATACGAATACAATGTTGCCAATGTCGACAACAGAGCGGAATTCGTACTGGCAAGTGTTGAAGCCACCCAGAGGGCCCCGAAGGAGGTCACATTCGCCGACAGAATTGCGAAGTCCCACAAAGACCGAATTACCCAACACCTGAAGACAGGAGCTGAACAAACCATTACCGTTGCCACGCAACACGACGCGTTTGACCAGCTGTTCAACGACGTATCAGACAGCGATTCCTTCATCGACATGTCAGATGATGGTTCCGAAGAACAAAGCCACAATACCGAGATGGTGTCAGATGGCTCACTCAACGGATTCGATGCAATTTCCCTGACAACCAACATGTCCGGAACTTCCTCACTGTTCAATGAGGTCACATTGTACAACAGCGAGAGCACTTCGACGCACCCACTCGACAACGAGTTACGGGACACGAGTTCATCAAAGGCAGATGAATCGACACTCGACGCAAGTGTTCCAGCTGATCTCGACGGTTCGTTCGACCAATCGAACAACAGGTTGTTTGAGGAACAAGACGGCGAGGCCGCAGACACCTTACTCAATAGCTGGCGAGAACATCAGCGGGTCGGACCAAGGGTACATAATCCCAATATGTTCTGCGAAGATTGCAGAGTATATGGACATACCCGAGATAGGTGCGCGCGGAACCAAGCCATGGAAGGTGTGAATCAGTGGCATGCGCGCTTGAACGAGTTCGACGAGCCAGACAATGGCAATAACAGGCAAGATCATGAAAGTGAAGGTCAAGAAAGCGAAAATATTTTCCCCATTGACATCGATCAAGACGATGCGACAGATACTAGCTCTCTACCCGGTCTCGTCGACCGAGATGCATACGATGGCGACGATGATGTATACGACGGAGAGTACACCGTCACTAGCGGCAGTACTCAAGACACCGAAGCATCAACCAGTCATAACTGGGATCACCAAGACGAAAGTAGCGTCATACAAGTTCGGAACGAGCTCGATAATAATATTTTTATTGGCCCTCTTCCTGATGAAGTGGTTATTACGCACGAAGAAGCACTGCCAACATTCAATCGAACACACCGTAACTATGCTCAACAGAACACTCCTGTATCCCAGACCGCCGAACGGTCACCAATCGACACCGGAGCCACGCAGAATGTAACTCAAGTCGTTACACCGGAAAGACAAAGTAATGCACCGGCACCAGAAGCACGTACTCAATTGGCCATACGCCAAGGATGGACGACTGCGTCACCGGACGCCGCAGAGGAGCCTCCGCCGGTCGCTCGACAAGTCAGTCTTCCAGTTACACTACAAGTGGCAGAAGAAGTCATGACGCCGGGACCGCACTTAGGGAACGCAGACAAGTTACAGAGAATGATCGACGAACAACGATCAAGGAACTACAGAGTATACAGAGCAAACGTGGAAGCTTTAAATCGAGGGCAAGCGTTTATTCGAACCCTCGAACTAGAAGGACAACTAGATACTGTGCCAAGAGCACAGCAAGAACTTGTCCTCACCAATATGGATTTCGTTCGGCCCAACGACGCCGAACGAATACTTGGGCACGCACTTCACCTGTGTCCAAATGAATGTCGCCAAGTATGGTTCAAGTTGCGCCAGCTTATTCCATCAAATAGATGGGAAGGGGCAACCTTACGAGACCTAACTCCAGAAGAAAACCGACAGAGGGTATGTTACAGACACTGTCGCCAAATGTGGCAACAAATGGCCGACTTAGCTGAGCAGAACGGTACATTCTTTCCGCCTATGCGAAACGGAGTGCCGGATTTTCGCGACGGTCAGCATCCAGACGAGTAAAGAGGGATGAGCGAGGAGAGTTCGCCCTCAGTAACGTGAACAAGATGACATTTCCATGATCAAATGAGTTACTGAAGCTCGATACTATCGCTATTGCCGACACAGGCAGTTCAGTTCACTCCTCCGGCAGTCTGCGAGGAGCGGCAAACATTCAAGAAATACCCACCAACGAACACAATACTACCGACGCAAGCGGCAATCACATCGAAGTAACGAAGCTATTCGATTTAAATGTCGTTCTCACCAATAAACATGGCGAAAATCTAAACACAGTAAACATTCAACGCATACGACATAGTGAAGGAAAACCATTCACTCTCATCTCCGTTACCCAAATAATGAATCTCGGATACAAATTATCAGGGGACAAGACAAACGGAATTATTCTAACGAAGGGCAAGAACAAGATCCACTTCGATATCCCTATTCACACAAAGGAAGGCACCCTATGGTGCGTTAATATGAAACGGCTTGATGGCGAAGAAACCATACGTGAGTCGTCATTTCTAAATACCCCATTCAACACACCAATGACGCATGTGAAGGCACATGCGATGTTCGGGCATATTATGGGAATTCGAGCAACCAAGAAAATACAAGCTCAAGGACAAGAAGATGCAATACCCCTGCGAATCATGCGCCATTGGCAAGATTCGTCAGAAAAACATACTACAAGGAAATCATCCACGTCCACAACAAAAGCAACGGCCCGATCTTACCAATAAGACCGAGCCCAGGAACATTGGCGATAAATGGTACATGGACGGAATGTCCATCAGAAAGCCTAACGGTTGGAAAGGGATGTTTCCAGCACGAAATAACTTCTACGGCCTTATCGAACACAAGACCGGATTTGGCATATGCGGATGGTACTCCCCAAAGATTGATTTCCTGGACGAATTCGCACAAGAAATCAATAAACTGAAGAAACTTAACCACTCTTTCAAAGTTATTCGCGGCAATGGCGCTGGCGAAAACAAAAGATTTCTCAATCTACTCAACGGACCTAAATGGAAGATGGGCATCACAGCCGAATTCACCCCGCGGTTCACACCACGACAAAACCGAATCGAGAATCCATTCTATGTTGTATCCATGCGAGCTCGAGCAATGCTCGCCGCAGCCAACATTCCAGATAAACATAAACAGAAGGTATTCCCAATGGCAGTACGATTTGCCTGGGAAGCCCGAGGATGCGAAATAATCGACATCAACGGAGTGTCGGCTATGCGATGCGAACACCTACTGGGTAAACGTCCGAAATGGCTCAAGTTTGCACAAGCATTCGGCGTGGCAGGTACTTTCAAGAGCTGCGGCGAACATCCAGCTAAGTACGCTGAAAGAGGAACTACGGGAATGTTCATCGGATACGCAAAAGATCGCCCCGGCGACACCATGGTTATGGTCGATCCGAAGAACAGCTACCAAGCGTTTTACA
>PKCL01000433.1 GCA_002862165.1 Planctomycetaceae bacterium | reverse complement strand
CGAAGCTCAAGTGTCTTCACGCCACGACAACACAGAAACGACTCCAAGGGCCCCATGACTGCACCAGTTGCATTCTGCATCCAGTGCAACTTCTTACCAACCTCTGGGTCCCGTGCAACGAGTACGCCACCGAGGAGATCACTATGACCACCAATAAATTTGGTTGCTGAATGCATCACAATGTCCGCACCCATTTCCAATGGTCGACAGAGTACCGGAGTTGCAAGCGTGTTGTCAGCAACCAATAGAACACCTGCTGCCTTGGCAATCTCAGCGCACCCGGCAATATCTGTTACCGACAACAATGGATTTCCAGTCGGCTCAATCCAGAGCATTTTTGTCTCTGCTCGAATAGCATTTTGAACGGCTGCTAAATCAGTTGTGTCGACAGCAGAAACTGAAATCCCACGCTGTGAAAGCACGTCATTAAATAGCCGCCAGCTCCCTCCATAGATATCTGTACCCGTAACAAGATGATTTCCCGGTTTCAGAAGCATCGTTACACAGTGCGTTGCTGCCATCCCTGAGGCAAATGCAACTGCACGAGCACCACCGTCTAATGAGGCCATGACTGCTTCAAAAGCATGTCGTGTTGGCGAACCCGTACGGGCGTAATCGTAGTCTGCAGGACCCTCCGCTGCAGGCAGCACAAACGTACTCGCCAGATGTATCGGTGGCACGACAGCGCCACTCGATGGATCAGCTTCCTGTCCTATATGTATTGCCCGCGTGCGAAACTGCATTGCTTACTCCGCCACCTCGAAAGCTGCCGACAGATCAGCAATGAGATCTTCTGCGTCTTCAATTCCACATGCCATTCGTATCATGTTATCTGGAATTCTAAATTCTGCTCGTTCCTCTGGCGTATAGTTCCAATAACTCATCACCATCGGTTGCTCAATCAAAGATTCAACGCCGCCTAAACTCGGACCAATTCGCGGAATTTGCACGGCATCAATAACAGCAGTTGTCTGCTGCCAGTCTGCGTCCCGCAGAAAAAATGTGACGAGTCCACCGAAGCCCCGCATTGTCTGCTTGGCAATTGCATGAAACGGATGATCAGGCAACCCAGGATAAAGAACTCGCTCAACTTTCGAATGACCAGCAAGAAACTCTGCAACCGCCTGCCCGTTTGCATTATGTCGTTCCATTCGAAGAGCAAGAGTCTTGAGACCTCGCTCGAGCAAGTAGGCATTGTGTGGTGAATTCACTCCCCCCATGATGCCTCGTAGATTGCGAACTGGATCGAGCAATTCAGCCGAACCGGTCACAGCACCTGCAAGGAGATCATTATGACCACCGAGATACTTTGTGGCTGAATGCAAAACAAAATCAACACCAGCCTCAAGTGGCTTCACGTTATACGGCGTGCACAGCGTTGCATCGATGAGGGTCAGAACTCCGTTCCTTCTCCCAATTTCAGCAAACCGTTCGACGTCCACCACACTAAGATGTGGATTTGTCGGTGACTCACTGATAATAAATTTTGTTTTTGGAGTAATGGCTGCTTCCATTGCGTCGTAGTCACACGTTCGGACCTGACGAAAGCCAACACCAAAACGGCTCAAGTGACGGCGGCAAAACTCGCGACTACGATGATAGCATTCGTCAAAAAAGACAATCTCATCTCCTGCATCAACATGTGCCATCAGGAGACCAACGAAGGCTGCCATGCCACTAGCAAAAAGCACACTTGCTTCACCTGAATCAAGCGCCGCCAGCTTTTCTTCGACAACCCGCTCACCAGGATTGCCATATCGCCCGTACTCCTCACGAGGCTCTTCCTGCTCCAGAAAGTCGACAATGGCCTGAGTATTAGGAAACGTAAATGTCGATGCAGCAAAAATTGGATCAGTGATTGAGAAGCCCGGCTTCACCCTCGCTTCTCCAGCGTGTACGGAGAGCGTTGATGGCCCTGAAGCGGGCACCTTTTTTATCGAAGGATCAGGCATAATTGTTGTTGGCTCGATCATGGAAGCAACCACGAATCAGTTCAGAGGAAATCGTATTCGGCGGTAACGCTTTACCAGTTTGTATACGAAGGAATTTCATTCTATGGATCACATAGACACGCGGTACATAGAGTCACTATTCTTCTATTAAGTCTAACCGATGTTTGACAGCCTGCAGTCCGACGAATCCGGTTATGACGAAAGTTCCGTAATATTCTCCGAATGAAACTGCCACGGGTAGAACATCTCAGATAAAATGCACGTATCCTGCCCCTTTTTCAGGCGGGAGAACGACTCTTTCACAAAGACCTAACACTTATGAATTCAACGCTCCCCGCCCCAGAAGGGGATTCCTCACCGGCCACACGTCATCTCATACCACCAGTAAAAATCTGGGTGACCCTCGCATCTCTTGCAACAGCCACCGTACTTGTTCGGTATGGCTGGCTCGAAGTACTCGTTGGCGATGTCATTGATCAAGCGGTGCGAAATATCATCACCCTGATACTTTCGTTCACGGGATGCATGTCTCTCTTCATCTGGTTTATTCGAGAAAGTGATTTTCGACCCATCGTCAAAAAAAGTGTAACCGCAGTTCTTGGCACCCTCATCATTCTCGCGCTTGCCGTGCTCCGGATTGAACGAGTGAGCGGTGACCTTGTGCCACAGTTTGCTTTTCGATGGCAGGCCAGAAACGATGCGCTTTTGCCGTCCGCCGCAACACTTGCGAGCCGCGGAAACAACAAAAAGGCTTCCTCCATCTGGAACGCAACTGCTGACGACTTCCCCCGTTTTCTTGGCCCTCAAGGAACGGCAAGCATCGACGGCATTGAACTCGATACGACGTGGGATCAAAAGCCACCACGATGCATCTGGAAACGTCCTATTGGAGCAGGCTGGAGTGGCTTTGCGACATATGGAAGCCATGCGGTCACTCTGGAACAACGAGGAAACGATGAGGCCATCACCTGCTACTCAATAGCAACCGGTGAACCTGAGTGGGCTGTTTCCGTTCCAGCGAGACACGAGACCGTGCTTGGTGGGATCGGCCCGCGTTCCACACCAACAATCGATGACGGCATTGTGTATGCCACAGGAGCAACCGGCTGGCTGCATGTCATTGAAGGCAGCACTGGCGAGGTGCTCTGGAGAAAAGATATTGTGGCTGATCTTGGCATCGACAGGGTAGCTCATGCCGCAGCGGTTGCCTGGGGACGGGCAGGCTCACCACTCGTCACAGAGCAACTCGTTATTGTCCCTGCTGGTGGCCCACGAACAGAATTTGATGCTCTAAAAGACGATACTGATAAGACAACTCTAGACCC
>PKCL01000266.1 GCA_002862165.1 Planctomycetaceae bacterium | reverse complement strand
TGATAAGACCAAAATTACCCCCACTACCCTCCTCTCCTAGTTGCATAATGTTTCTCTCTGATCTCCTTGTTGTTTTCGCTGTAACAGCAGTCGTGGTTTTTTTATTCGGGCGAGCCCAAATACCGAGTGTCATCGGTCTTCTTGTTTCAGGGGTAGTCGTCGGTCCATACGGACTATCTCTCATCGATGATTTGGAGAGTGTTGAAGTTCTTGCAGAAATTGGTGTTGTTGTCCTTCTGTTTACTGTTGGACTTGAAATATCTATTTCACGACTTCTCGCGATGCTGCCGCTTATGGTGCGTATTGGGCTTCCACAGATCGTAGGCACAACACTCTTAATTGCAGCAGCCTGTCGTTGGCATGTGGAGACTCTACCGCAAGCCATTTTTGCTGGACTTTTGATTGCCATGTCAAGTACTGCAATAGTTCTCAAGCTTCTAGCTGATCGAAGCCAATCTGGTACTCAGGCAGGACGTATCTCAATTTCTGTCCTGCTGTTTCAGGATTTATTTGTAATCATTGCAATGCTGGCGGTTCCTTTGTTGGCTGCCTCAGCTGGTGTCAGTGCAGAAGCAAACAGTCAAGCTTCGCCACACCCAAGCCCACCATTACTTTTTGAAAATCCATACATAGCGGTTCTTGCTGGATTTTCAATCGTGGCCGGGGTGCTACTCGCTGGTCGAAAAATTATTCCAAAGGTCTTGCATGAAGTCGTGCGCTTACGGAATCGAGAACTATTTCTTATCACTCTCGTACTCATTTGTTTAGGAACAGCTGCCATTACTGCAGCGGTGGGACTATCACTTGCCATTGGTGCTTTCATTGCGGGACTCGCACTTTCTGAGAGTGAGTATGGCCATCAAGCCTTTGCAGAAGTACTTCCTTTTCGTGATACCCTCGCCAGTCTATTTTTCGTTTCTGTGGGAATGCTGCTAGATATATCGTTCGTGTTCTCTCACCTTGGACTTGTAGGTCTTGTGGTCCTCGTGATTGTACTCCTCAAGATTTTTGCCACTGCAATACCAGCAATAATTTCTGGGTTTCCTGTGAGAACGAGCCTCATAGCGGGTAGTTTTATAGCGCAAGCAGGTGAATTTTCCTTTGTACTTGGATCACGGGGAGCTGACGTCGGTTTGTTAACAGGGGAGGATTACCAGACATTTCTCGCAGCTGCTGTCATAACGATGGCTGCTACGCCATTGCTGACAACCTTGATGCCGAAGCTATGTGATGTGCTTGGTCAGAGCCCATGGTTTGGCCGAATGTTTCACGATTTACCATCCGAAGAAGACATCGATCTATCAGACCATGTGATCATTGCTGGATTCGGCATCAATGGACGTAGTTTAGCAACTGCCTTAGCAGAGTTTGGTGTTCCGCATGTCATACTGGAGCTCAATCCGGAAACTGTGCGTAAAGAGGGATCGCTTGGTATTGATATTCGCTACGGCGACTGTACTCGGCAGCCTATTTTAGAGCATGCAGGAATTTTCCGGGCAAGAGCTTTGGTAGTAGCAATATCTGATCCAGCAAGCGCTCGCCGTAGTGTGAGAGTTGCGCGGGATCTTGTACCAGCACTTGAAATATTTGTTCGGACAGAATATCTCTCAGAAGTTGATGAATTACGACTCTTAGGAGCTGATGTTGTTGTACCTGCAGAGTTTGAAACAGCACTGTCACTCTTTGAGCGGGTACTGAGTATTTACGATGTTCCAGAAGAGAAAATTGATGATCTTGTTGACCAGCTTCGCCTTGAAAACTATGGCTTTTTGCGAAGTGGTTTGCGAAGACAAACAATCCAGTCAGTTGAAGGACCTGACCTTCATGATCAATTAGGACGTTGCCGAATATCACAACGTAGCGCTGTCGTGGGACAAACTATTGGAGCATTGGATGTTCGAGCGACCACGGGCGTAACAATTATTGCCATTCAGAGAAAGAATCAGCAAATACGAAATCCTGGCCCAGATTTGAAATTACAGATTGGTGATGAAGTATCATTTGTGGGCAGTCGTTCGGAGCGAATTGCTGCAAACAAGTTTTTTGTGTCGACTGCTACAACTAAGGATTAAAAGTGGTTATTTCACCGAGTGCTGCTGGAGCAGTTCAAACGGGATGACTTCAAGAGCTTTTTCACTCGTTGCCTCAAGAACAACCGGTGGACCGTATCCGGCTCGCATAGCCTCAAGCCACCGGGCTGCACAAAGGCACCACCGATCCCCTGGTACAAGCCCTGGAAAATTAAATTCGGGTCGTGGTGTTACGAGGTCGTTTCCAGCTGTAACAGTGAACTGTAGAAAGGCCTCAGTCATCACAGCACATACTGTATGAGAACCAGTATCATTCGAACACGTTCGACAGAGGCCATCTCGAAAAAAGCCAGTGAGTGGTTCAGTCGAGCATGGAATGAGTGATTCACCAAGAAGATTGCGGTTTTGTTTCACCTTCGAAGAATCATGTGATTCATCAAAACTAATCATTTTGGATTTCAATCATTTAGAGAATGGAAAGTGATTCAGTGAGGTATACAGCAGTAAGTTCTTTATCTTTAATATATATTAATACATCTGATGGGTGCGAAAGGTGTCATTTTTATGGTTATGCTTAACTTGCAAATCCCGACCCCTAGTCGGTGGTTCTTGCAGGTCGATGGAAATTTGAATGAGATACTGATTGACCACGCGCATTATGAAAAGAAGGCCGCAGGTGCCGCAATGAATCTTCTTTTTGCATACGTCGATAGTACAAAAATTTCTCGAGCCATGGCCGAAATAGTCAATGAAGAGCTGGAGCATTTCCAAATGGTACTTGATCTATTAGCTCATCGTGGAATTCAATTTCGGAAGCTATCACCGAGTCATTATGGCCCACGACTTCACTCTATTGTATTCTGAGAATAGTACATTCCGTATACTACTTGGACGAAGGAGACACTATGGCAACGGTATACAGTTACATCCGTTTCTCAGATATTTCGCAGATCGCAGGAAGTTCCCTTGCTCGACAAAAGAGATGAGCAAAGGAATGGATGCAACGTCATGCTGACGAACATGAACCGGCCCCCAAACATATAAAAATGACAGACTATGGTGAATCTGGTGTTCATAAAGAACATCTAAAAGCAGCACTAGGAGATTTTGTAAAAAAGGTAAAAAGTGGAGAAATTGAAAAGGGTTCAATGCTATTAGTAGAAAAACTAGACAGACTATCTAGATATGGCTATCAGGATGCTTGGGATTGGTTGAAAGCAGTTGTAAAGGCTGGCATTACAGTAATAA
>PKCL01000311.1 GCA_002862165.1 Planctomycetaceae bacterium | reverse complement strand
TGAATCGTCAGGGGCCGGACGTTGGTACTCAATATCGGTCGGCGATTTTTTTCCACGACAGTGAACAGAAAAAGATTGCTGAAAATGTTATCGCAAAACTTGATCAAGCAAATATCTTTTCCTCGCCTATTGTCACCACGCTGGAAAAAGCAGGAGTTTTTTATCCAGCCGAAGACTATCATCAGGACTATTTCGCAAACAATGGATCTCAGCCTTACTGCCAGGCAGTCGTTGCTCCCAAGGTGGTCAAAGTACGTAAAGCTTTCGAGGATCTCTTGAAGTCGAAGTAATTCTTGGTGTTACTCATAGTGCATGTAGTGGGCGTACATGGCAGGAGTGATTGAAACGGTCTTCAAGAAAACCTATTCGTCCGCATACCGTGCAACGAGTTCACCTGCTTCAACCGGGGTGCCCGGACTTACGAGAACTTCGCAAAGCGTTCCGTTCTGCTCTGCATACACCGTTGTTTCCATCTTCATGGCTTCCAGGCTCAGTATCTTATCACCCTTTTTGACAGTATCACCAGATTTTACCGCAACGGTGACAATGAGTCCTGGCATTGGGGCACCGATATCCCTAGGGTTCCCAACGTCTGCTTTGGGACGTTGTTGGACAGAGCTTTCAAGCGTACGGTCGATGACTGAAACACTCCGCGGCTGACCGTTTAGTTCAAAGAAAACAGTCCGTGTTCCATCCGCGTGAGGCTCGCCGACTGTGAGCAGCCGGATGACGAGCGTTTTCCCGGGTTCGATATCAACAAAAAGTTCTTCCCCCTGCTTGGGGCCTTCAAGGAAAGCAGGAGTTGGGAGGACTGCGACATCGCCATATGTTGCTCTGTGTTCGGCAAACTCCTGGAAGACTCGTGAGTAGAGAAGCCAGGATGAAACCTCACGAGAGGTTGCCTCGCGGCCAACAATGGAGGTGACTTCTGCCGTGGCTTTTTGTGTGTCAGCAGGTGCGAGAGTTGCGCCCGGCCGACCGGCGATCAAAGTCTGATTGCGAACAACGCGTGCTACCACCTTAGGCGGAAACCCTCCTGGAGGTTGCCCCATGCGGCCTGATAAAAGGTCAACAACAGATTCTGGAAAAGCTAGTTCACGATTACTTTCAAGAAGTTCGCTGGCTTTCATTTCATTTGTAACAAGGAGAAGCGCGAGATCACCAACTGCCTTACTTGTTGGTGTAACCTTTACAATATCTCCAAGAAGCTGGTTAACATCAGCGTACGTTCGGCACACATCTTCCCAGCGGTCTGCAAGCCCGAGTGCTCGTGCCTGTTCGAGTAAATTAGTAAATTGTCCACCGGGCATTTCGTGGAGATAGAGGTCTGCATCAGGTGCTTTCATCCCGCACTCAAATGGTGAGTAATGTTCTCGAACAGCAGCCCAGTAGTGGGTTAATTGCCGAAGAGGCTCAGGGTTGAGAGTCGTGTCTAATTCAGTATTTCGAGTGGCTTCGACAATCGCATTAAGATTTGGTTGGCTTGTAAGTCCAGCAAAAGGTGCCATCGCTGCATCTACAATACTTGCTCCATTTCGAGCTGCTTCGAGGCAGCTAGCAAGTGCAGCTCCTGATGTATCGTGCGTGTGGAAATGAATCGGTAGGCTCACTTCATCGTAAAGGGCTTTAGCTAAACGTCCCGCAGCGAACGGCTTACAAAGACCAGCCATGTCTTTAATTGCAAGAAGATGAGCACCTCGTTTCTCGAGTTCTTTTGCCAGGTTCACATAGTATTTTAGCGTGTACTTATCACGCTTTGGATCGAGGACATCTCCGGTGTAGCAGACAGTAGCTTCGCATAGAGCCCCACTATCCTGAACGGCAGCAATAGCCACCTCCATATTTGGAACCCAGTTAAGTGGATCGAAAACACGAAATACATCAATTCCAGCCAAGGCAGATTCTTTGACAAACCCTTGGACGACATTGTCTGGATAGTTTGTGTACCCCACCGCATTGCTTGCGCGAAGAAGCATCTGGAAAAGAATGTTTGGCACCTTTTCACGGAGCCGAGTCAGACGCTCCCAAGGGCACTCTTTTAAAAACCGCATTGCGGTATCAAAGGTTGCACCACCCCACATTTCAATAGAGAACAGACCGCTCGCAAGCTGGGCATATGCGTCAGCAATAGTGAGCATGTCATAGCTTCTCATGCGTGTAGCCAAGAGTGACTGATGAGCATCACGCATTGTTGTATCTGTAAGGAGAAGTTCCTTGTGGCTGCGTAGTGATTGAGCGAATCGCTCTGGTCCAAGTTCCAGAAGTTTTGTTCGGCTTCCGCTTGGTGGGGCTTGCTGGGAATCAAAATTAGGAATGCTTGCTGGATTTCGACGTACAACTGGCTGACGGTTTTTCATCAGTGGATTGCCATTCACAATCGTTTCAGCGAGAAAGCTGAGGAGGCGAGTGGCTCGATCCTGTCGTATCGGAAAGTCGAAAAGGCTTGGTGTTTCATCAATAAAACGAGTTGTGCAGTTCCCGGCTAAAAACTCAGGGTGCGTCACAAGATTGATAAGGAATGGAATGTTCGTTTTGACTCCACGGACACGAAACTCCTGAAGGCACCGTTCAATATGACCGGCAGTCTCAACATGAGATAATCCTCGTGCAGTTACCTTCACAAGGAGTGAATCGAAATACGGAGTCACGACGGCCCCAGAAAAAGCTGTACCTGCATCAAGTCGAATGCCCATTCCGCTTGCGGAACGATACGCCGTGATTCTTCCGTAGTCCGGTAGGAAACGGTTTTCCGGATCTTCTGTGGTCACCCGGCATTGGATTGCTGCCCCCATCGTATGGATAGCCTTTTGGTCACCGAGGCCGATGTCCGGGTCGGTCAATCGTTTACCAGCTGCTATCTGAAGCTGCCTGCGAACAATATCGACACCTGTAATCTCCTCCGTCACGGTGTGTTCAACCTGAATACGAGGATTGACTTCAATGAAATAAAATTGATCAGCATCGGCATCGACAAGGAATTCGACCGTGCCGGCGTTTTCATATCTGGCAGTTTGGCCGATAGCAATTGCCGCATCACATATTTGGTTTCGCATTGCGGGCGAAAGGTTTGGAGCGGGAGCAACTTCTACTACTTTTTGGTGTCGACGCTGCACGGAACAGTCTCGCTCAAAAAGGTGTACAAGGTTTCCGTGGGTGTCACCCAGTAACTGAACTTCGATGTGTCTCGCACGTTCGATGAACTTTTCAATGAAGACGCTTGTACTCCCGAAAGCAGTTTTACTTTCGCGTTGAGCGCTCTCTAGCTCAGTAGGAAGTTCTTCTTTG
>PKCL01000258.1 GCA_002862165.1 Planctomycetaceae bacterium | reverse complement strand
GCGAGGAGATATGTTTTCCCTCGCACCAGCATCTCTCAATTATTTCACATCCAGTAATTCAACTACAAAATGCAATGTTGCATTGGGTGGAATTACCGGTGGGGCCCCACGTGCGCCATATCCAATGGCACTGGGTATCTGCAGTTCGATCATGCCACCTTGAGCAACGAGTTGCATGCCCTCAGTCCATCCAGGAATAACACCATTGAGTGGAAATTCAATGGACTGGCCTCGTTTATACGAACTATCAAAGACAGTTCCGTTGTCGAGCCAACCATGGTAATGAACTGAAACCGTGTCTGCAGCTGTTGGTTTTTCACCACTGCCAGCACGTAAGACACGGTATTCAAGACCAGTTGGAGTTTTTGTAAAACTGCCAGGAGCTGATGCATCAGTTGCTCCTGCGCCATCGGGCAATGTCGGAAGAGGAATATCAGCAGATTGTGATTCAGCGGCCATAGTTAAGACACTCACGAAAATAAGAGAAACGAGCAACGCCATAAAATGTTTGGCAACAGCACGCATGGAAACCTCCTTGGTAAGGGACAGCTAAAAGAGTACCAAAAAATTATCTCTACGGCATCTCGTGGTGATGAGATTCAAAATCTGGGATACGAATATCGCCAAAGTGATAGATGAACACTGCAAACAAAGGGCATTTTCTCATCAATCAAGATCGTTGTGAGGACGCTATCCAGTCCTCAATATCATTCGGCTCAAGAGGAATATCCTGACAAAGATCGACCGGCCCAGTTTCAGTGACAAGGACATCATTTTCCAGACGGATGCCAATTCCCTCATCAGGAAGATACAGACCCGGTTCAACCGTCATGACCCACCCAGTTTCGAGCGGCCCGTCGCCCGGAGCTAGGTCATGTACGCCGAGACCGAGTGAGTGACCGAGACCGTGCATAAAAAACTTCTTGCACGCAGGGTTTTCCATGGAATCAGCTTCATATTCGTCTTTATGGAGAAGTCCAAGTGCATGAAGCTCTCCAGCCATTTGGTGTTGAGCGTCCCATTTCCATTGTGAAAGAGTTGTGCCAACAACAGTTCTCTGAATCGAACTCTGTAACACGCGAAGGACTGCTTGGTAGAGTTCTTTCTGTCGAGATGTGAAACGGCCTGAGACAGGGAAAACACGGGTCACGTCTGCCGTGTAATTTGCATGATTTGCCCCAACATCAATTAGTAGAAGATCACCTTCTTGGCAGGGACTGTTATTTTCAATGTAGTGAAGTGTGCAGGCATTCTTACCCGAGGCAACGATTGGTTCGTAACCCATAGTCGCGCGTCGTCGGGTAAATTCTCCGATTAGTTCTGCTTCAAGTTCATATTCTTGGACACCAGGCTTGAGGTTCGATAGAACTCTATCGAGACCATGTTTCGTAATTGCCACAGCATTTCGAATGATCTCGACTTCAGCCAAATTCTTGACCGCACGGAGGTCACGAAGAAGTGGTGCTAATCTTTGGAACGAATGGACCGGGTAGCGATGTAGAAGTTGTCGCGCCATACGGAGATCACGCGTTTCTACCTCGAAACCAGCTCGTCCGTGTTCGTTGGTATTCAGAAAGACGTGAGCTTTCTCGACAAGAATAGAATGGAGTGTAGAAGAAAAGTTTTCAGTCCAAACAATGGTATCAATACCAGAAATTGTCTGAGCCTCTTTTTTCCTAAGGATATGCCCCTCCCAGGTCTCTAAGTTTGCATTGGGCTCTCGTATAAACAGCATCTCTCGATGTGCTGAGTGCGTTGCATCTGGTGCCAGAACCAGAATACTTTCAGCCTGTTCGATACCGGTCAGCCAGAAAAGATCAGCAGCCGGCACGTACCGTACAGCACCATCACCATTTGTTGTGAGGGGATCCGCCGAATGCACTATTGCGACACTATTCGGCGGAAGTCTGGCAGCTAATTGCTTTCGATGTTCAATGAATAGAGCCGAATCAATTGGATCATGTCGCATGAGCTGTCTCGCAGGGTCGTGAAAACATGTAACGGTTTTCACCGGAGTCTAGAATCTTCCATCTTTCGTAAATCTTGAGCGGCTTGTGTCGCCTGCTTTTCAAGGTCTCGTTCCACTTGAACTGCTCGTTTTTGATCAATATTAAAGCTTGGTTGATAACCATTCCATGAGATTGAGAGAACACCACTTACAATTAGGATTGGTACAACAATAACGATGAGCATTGCAATCCATCGTGAAGTGACAACCTGTCGAACAGGAGCGGGCATACCATAGGTAATCAGACCAAGGATTTTCTGAGCAAAGTTTTGTTTGGAGCGTGCCATATAAGTAATTCTCCGGAGACTTTTGGATATCAATGAGACTTCTCTAGTCGGAGAATCTAGAAATGCAAAAGCCGTGAAGCAAGAGGGCTTCACGGCTTTTACGAACGTTCATTGAGATCATGATTTATCAGGTCAAAACATCATAAATTGGGTCGCCACCACCACCAATTTTGAAAGGTCTGCCATTAGGAGCGAAATGTTCTTTGTTTGGATCGAGACCGCAGGCGACTGTAATTGTGCTATTGAAGTCTGTGATGCCAACAGGATCTTCATCAATACCATGTCCCTGTTCATCAGATTTTCCATAAACAGCACCACCCTGTATGCCAGCGCCTGCAAGTAGATAAGAGAAAGCTGCGGGATGATGATCACGACCAGCATTTTGATTGATACCTGGCGACCTGCCGAATTCACTTGCCAAAACAATCAGTGTTTCATCGAGAAGGCCACTACTTTCGAGATCACGAATGAGTGCACCAAGTGCCTTATCGAGAGCAGGCCCCTTTGTTGACATATTCGTGGCGACATCATTATGCATGTCCCATCCGCCGTAATCGACTTGCACAAACCGAACGTCATGCTCGACTAATCGTCGTGCGAGCAAGGCGCCGAGCCCCACTTGGGATGAGCCATATCGTTCCTGTACATCTTCCGGTTCTTTTGTAAGGTCAAATGCTTCAAGGTCAGCGCCACCCATAAGTGTGACTGCATCTTTATACATTTGGTTATATGACTCAAGCTGATACCCTGCATATCGTTTTCGGAAATTTGAATCGATACGATCAGCAAGTGTGAGCCTTCGTTTGAAAACAGCTTCTGTCAGATAGCTTGGAAGTTCCGTGTTCTCGATGCCTTTTTCTGGATCAGCGACGGGGACAGGAGTAAGCGATGGGTCAAGAAACCCTGCACCAGGATGGCCATTTCCACCGCTGTTGACCAATACATATGGAGGCAGTGATTTATTTATCTTGCCCATTTCATTGGAAATCCA
>PKCL01000500.1 GCA_002862165.1 Planctomycetaceae bacterium | reverse complement strand
CAACAAGAGCTGCGAGGCCTTCTACAAATTGTTCAGCGAGTGCTGCGTCGTCAACAACCGGGTTTCGTGTCCCTGCAGAAGAGGTTTTTTCCATCATTGGAAAAAGCAGGCAGGCGAGAAGAACGAGCGATGCTTTGAGTGATGTGTTCATACTCAAAGAATACGCATTAGAAATGTCGGTGGGTCGGATTGTTTTAGAAGATTTCAGGCGACTTTCAATAAGTCGTCGGATGTAATCTCTATAACCGGCTGCCTTCGCTTACCCGCCAAGGTTACTCTGCCGGAGTAAATTACCATGGCGATTGAAACACATGCACTGAAGTACGATGAAAACTGAAGAAACAATGATTCTCTATGGCACCAATTGAACCCTATTGAGTGACATTCAATTGAGTGACATTTTGTGCATAGACAGCAGACGTTTGCTTATTTTTCAAATAAAAGTTTTTGGCTTGCTGTGGGGAGTTGTGCGTTGTGCATAGCGTGTGCCGGATTGCCGTCAGAAAACTGTTGCTGGCATCTGACGTCATCGTGTCGAACGTCATTCACATAGTCAGAGACAGGGAAAATCACGGTTGTTTCTTTTGGGAATGGAAGCAAGTCTTGGGAGCAATCCTTCAGTTCAGTTGCTGGATCAAGCCATGCGTCATATCGCTCTGGCTGAATCACAACGGGCATGCGTGGATGGAGATGCTGCATTGCTTGATTGGCACTACAAGTCAGGATGGTACACGTTTCCATTTTTACTCCCTTGCGTTCCCATGTGTCCCAAAGGCCGCCAAGAGCAAACGGCTCATTCGGCTGAAGGTGGATGTAGTACGGCTGTTTTTTTCCGTCGATGTTTGACCACTCGTAAAATCCATCAGCCGGTATAAGGCATCGTTGCCGACAAAAGCTTGTGCGGAACGAAGGTTTCGTTGCTGCAGTTTCTGCACGGGCATTGGTAAGCCGGGCACCGATAGACAGATCGTCTGCCCATGATGGAACGAGGCCCCACTTGAGTAAGACCGGTTCACGTCTTTGGTGATGGTTTCTGGTACGAATCGCAAGGATTTGATGAGATGGTGCAATATTGAACCGTGGCGTCAGCGTGACAAAGACCTCGGTATCAAATTGTGCACTGAGAGTCGACGCATTTGATGTGAGAGCGAATCTGCCGCACATAGAACCAAACTTTACTGGCAGAATTTAGAAAGTGAAATAAGTGATGCCAAACCAGTTTCGTGGTAGATAGTAAGATCCTTTTACGAAACAGCTTTACGATAATAGGTTGATGATAATGCAGCAGTGTGCAGATTTGGAATCCCTGGCACATTGAGAAACAAAAGTTTTCTAAGAAATCAATCTTGTGCATGAGATTTTCGAAACCTCAATAAGCCAGAAATGCCACTTAGCAAGTTGTGCGGAGTCGTTGATAAAAGTCGGGTAAAACGACCTAAAGACTGGATTCTTGTACAGGCATGTAGCCCGCCATTTTGAGATCTTTTTTTCTTTGCAATTACCTGCAAGATTCGTTAAAAGTTAAGTTGTGGACTTAGTATTCGAAATTCAGATACATAAACTTTTCCAATTTGGCAGCCATGCAGCGGTTCACGTCACTAACGCTTTTGAGTGTTTACTGCCTAGTTTCCTTCTTGGGGCACGCTGGATTTGACGTATTGGGTTTGCATTCGCATGGCAGAAGTGACGCTACATGTGAACATAGTACCCTCAAATGTAACCACTGTAATCACAGTCACAAAACTGTTGAATACAGTGAGGACGATTCGCACTCGTCATCAGAGCATCCAAGTGACTGTGTGATTTGCAAGTGTTTTGCTCTGCTTAAAATGCAGGTGGTTGCGTCGTCGCTATCGACCGTAACGTCGGTCCCTTTCGTCTGTGAATCATTCGCTGCGTATGAAAGACTCGTTGCGTTTGATTTTACGCTTCTGCCAAAGCCGCGTGGTCCACCTGTGATACAGGTGTAACAAGCACAGAGTCTCTGAAGGTTCAGCGTTCGTAAGGGATGCTGCCTCAATTTCTGTGTGATCGATCAGCCGTACGGTGTAGGAGTGTGTAGCGATGTTAATGTTGACTACACGTGCCCGTGCATCTTGTTCTGCAGTTAGTCTTTTATTTATTTCATAGTCTCATTTTTAGTTTGGAGTTTTCTGATGATAGCTCGAAGGAAAAAAAGTTCGCCTGGTCGTTTGGCCAATGCGAGGTCTGGTTTCACGCTGATTGAATTACTTGTTGTGATCGCAATTATTGGCGTACTTGTTGGTCTGCTTTTACCGGCTGTCCAACAGGCTCGAGAAGCTGCTCGTCGAAGTAGTTGCTCAAACAATATGAAGCAGCAAGGGATTGGCCTTCACATGTATGCAGATTCGAATCCTGAACAGTTTCCAGTGGGGTGGGTTGGTGCATGGGAAAATGAGGGTGATGGATACGAATGGCACGGTGAAGAAGGCCCAGGTAAGGGTTTTGCCGCATCGATGCTTCAATTCATGGAACAAAAAAATGTGTTTGACCAGATGACATTCGGTACAAGTACTAAGAGAGGAGTTGCTGGTGCTGGTACTGTTGCCAACCAGCCTCTAGCGGTGCGAACAGCTGTGATTACGTCGTATATTTGTCCTTCCGATGGATACAGCTCGGGTAATCTTTTTTATCCAGGTGGCCCAGAGAATGATGATGATAACCCTGATGTAATACCGGGAAGCGTTCAGTTTTCTCGCACCAACTACGTTGGTAATTTTGGTCATGCACACATTGGCGGCCACGATCATGATGGTGATCTTACTGCTGGTCTCAATGATGATGACCATGATGACCATGCAGAGCTCGAAGCTGGCGAAGGTAGTGGCATCTTCTTTGCTGGGGGAAGCGATGGTTCAAATTGTGTGAAGTTTGGTGCTGTCACAGATGGCTTAAGTAAGACCATCGCCATAGGAGAACGAGATAGTCGTTTAGGTGGTAGTCTCTGGCTCGGTAGGCCAGACAATGTAGCCGCGGGAATGTCACGAGTTATTGGAGTTGGGGAGCATGTATTCAACAGTGGTGGCGAGGCTCACTTTGAAGACTTCTTTTCTTCTCATCCAGGTGGTGTGAATTTTGTCTTTGCTGATGGGCATGTCGCCTTTCTGAGTGATGGCATGGATGATGATCTCTTCAAGGCTCTGTGCACGACACAATCACAGCAGCAACATTTCGATGAAGGGGAAGGACCTGAGATAATTGACGGCAATTATTAATCGAATTGAGTCGGTCTAATCAGCGAGGGGGAGACGTTTGTCTCCCCCTCG
>PKCL01000323.1 GCA_002862165.1 Planctomycetaceae bacterium | reverse complement strand
TCAGACTCAGAAGGTTTGTATTACCAAAATGAATTGACCCTGTTGGATGGAATGCTGGTGGCTTCGGAACAAGTTGCATCGCAGAAAGACAGGTGACACTTTTTCCAGAGCCACTTTCACCGACAATTCCAAGCGTCTCCCCACGCTTCACCGAAAAGCTGACGCCATCGACTGCTTTTATAAGCCCATCATCAGTCCGAAAATGAGTTCGCAAATCACGGACTTCAAGGACGTTTTCAGAGCGAGTCTCCACTGATTTTTCCTGAAGAACAAAAAGACAGATCAAACATAAAAAGTCTTCCTAGCTATCATACCGCATGCTCGATTTACATGATGACGCAGTAGAGAGTGCCAACCACAATATGCTGGCGTAAAACGACCGTAGACAAATTAGTGCACTCATCGAGACTCACTAAAAGGCCTCTCACCGATACTTACTCACCCAAAATCCACAATACTATGAGCATCGGCATAAGATGAAGAATTTTTTCATACAACACTTATTGTCATTGATCAGCAAAAGTTGTTGATATCTAGAGCCTTTTGTTTCCATTAGGACATTTACATTCGGTGCATGTAACGTTGTCAAAATTTTCAAACCGCGGTACAGATCATTATGTCATTTTCAATACCATCAATTTTGCACCAGAAGTGAATGAATTATTCTTTCCGTCTTGCATAACGCATCAAGATCGAAGAAGTGTGTCCTGTTACAAGCCATACAGAGCCAAAAGACAAGCTCGAACTAGAAGATAACCCCGACTGCTGTCACACTATGGTTTATAGAAATTCATAAGGAAAACCTGCCTCACAACATCTGGGGAATAATGTGATGTTGTGAAGGTGAATGGCCTCGAGGTAAGAGGTGACGTTTTGAAAGGAGCAATGATGTCAGTGCGACACGTTTTGTCATCAAAAAGTTCGATCTATCTAGCTTCTTCTACAACTAGGAGCCCGCTGCTTCTGACCATACTCACGAAAAAAATCGAACGGTTCATTTGTTTACGTTGAATGGAGAGAAGTTCTACGAATACCTTGACTTTTCAAAAGCTTTTCCTGAAGGGCATTTGACCTTCCACCAACATGATCTTGGCATCGTTGTAACCATTCGAAAAATCGAAGTCATGCCACTCGTAAATTGAAAGTACACCTTATGAAGTCTTACCAATTTTTTCTGGGCTCGATCACATGCATCTCACTCCTGAGTGGTCTGCTCACTACAGTAGACGCTGCGGACCCGCCAAATATCTTGATTCTACTGGGAGATGACATTGATAAGAGTTCGCTTGGACCATGGGGCGGACAGGCTCATACACCGCATCTTGATCAACTCGCACATGATGGCGTCCGGCTCGATTGTGTCTATGCCAATGTTGCGATGTGTGCCCCGTTTCGACAGGAATTTTTTAGTGGTCAATGTGCCTGGCGTACTGGTGCTATGCCAAATCATTCGAAATCTGTTGCCGGGACAAAAAGTTTGCCACATTATTTAAAACCACTTGGTTACCACGTTGGCTTACTTGGAAAAAAGCATATTGGCCCAAGAGATGCCTACCCGTTTGAGGACCTTGGTGATCTTGCAAAAGACCGTGATGCAAACGAGGATGCTGTTATTCGAGCAGAGACATATATTCAAAAGGCTATTCGTGCAGAGGCTCCATTCTGCCTAGTTGTTGCGTCAAACGATGGCCATGGACCATATACACATGGTGATCGAAGCCGGTATCCAGCAAAGACGATTCAAATACCGCATGATGCACTCGGTACATCTCAGTACAAGCAACAACTTGGTGCTCATCTTGCTGAAGTAACCAATCTCGACGAACTCTTGGGTAAACTTCGAAACATTCTTCAGAATGAAAACGTTGCGCAGAATACATTAATTATTTTTTGTTCTGAACAGGGAAATGCTTTTCCATTTTCAAAATGGACATGCTTTGAGAGTGGCCTTGCTTCCGGCATGATCGCAGTTTTGCCAAAAGTAATTCCTCCCGGGACAGTAAAAAAGAAGATGACGTGGATCGCTGATATTGCACCTACTCTTCTGGAGGCAACAGGTGGCAATACAGCAGCATGGACATTCGATGGGATAAGCCAGTGGGGAAACTGGACTGGAGGCGAGACTGACGTTCACCACTATGCATATGGGGCTTTTACCAATTGCAACATTCTCGATAACAAAACAAGAAACTACCCCATTCGTTCAATTCGTGATGACACATACACCCTGATCTGGTCGCCTCAGCATCAGGACATCACATCGAACGTCACACTCACTCAGGCACTCGATTGGATACACCATAAAAACAATGACAAATATCCTGACGTCGCTGCCTCTTGGGTACAAAAGTCATACGATGATCCTCAGGCTCACACGAAGACTCTGGTCCATCGTCTTCATCACCGACCTGAGTGGGCTCTTTATGACCGCAAGAATGATCCACATGAGCTTGAGAATATTGCGGCATCGGAAAGTCATAAAAAAGTCTTTGAGCGACTCCAAAAGGCGCTGCACACATGGCTGGAACGCTGGGATGATAGTAATCCAGTCACGACTGAAAATGCCTTTATTAAAAAATAAAAAGTTTTCTTTTATAAAGATTCGTAATCGTGCATAACCCTGACAGGAAATCTTTTCCAATGTATTGCAATACAATTTCGTTTCGCCGCACACATATTTTTCTTCGAATAAGTAGCTGCTTAATCACCAGCCTTTTCTTAAGCTGCCTTGCTCACTCTACGCAAGCAGGAGAGCAGCCCAATATTATTGTGATTCTCTCTGATGACATGGGCTACTCAGATATTGGATGTTACGGCAGTGAGATTGAAACACCAACCTTAGATCGACTCGCTCATAATGGGATTCAATTCACTCAATTTTATAACACTGGTCGATGCTGCCCAACGAGAGCGAGTCTGCTGTCTGGTCTCTATCCTCATCAAGCTGGTATTGGTCACATGATGAATGATCGAGGCTTCCCCGGCTACCGTGGAGAATTTGGCGATAACTGTTGCACAATCGCTGAGGCACTCCAGCCTGCCGGATACCGAAATTACATGGCTGGCAAATGGCACATCACACACAACTTAACTCCTGAACACGAAAATGATAAAAAGAATTGGCCACTCCAGCGAGGGTTTGATCGTTTCTATGGGACTATACATGGCGCCGGAAGCTTCTTTGATCCTAATACATTAGTGCGAGATAATACTCTTATCTCCCCCTATGCTGATCCCTCTTACAAACCCGAATCGTACTACTACACAGATGCCATCGCTGATCATGCTGTACGCT
>PKCL01000320.1 GCA_002862165.1 Planctomycetaceae bacterium | reverse complement strand
TCTCTAATTCATTGATGGCTCTATTCGCGACTCGAACAATGTACTTGTTCGGCTGGTTTAGCAATGCCTGCTTTAAAGAGGGGAGTGCAGGGCGGGCCTTGTCGTCCATTTCATCGAGAACAATTGCTGCAGCGAGCCGCCCCCATTGATGATCACTTTTTAGCTCGGCCTCAAGGACCGGAAGTGCCTCTTCGGGAGAGCCAAGTTTGGCAACGGCTCTGGCTGCTGCGATGCGTACACTCGGTGAAGGATCGTCGAGGCATTCTGTGACACGTGTGAGGGTGCTCTTGGCTGGAGTACCGATATTCCCAATGCCCGTCGCTGCCCAGTACCGTATCGATGCGTCCTTGTTTTGAAGGGCACCAAGAAGCTGCGGAATGCGTGCCGGCCCATCTGACGCAGATGTGGCAATGTCGACGAGCGTTGCAAGGCGATTTTCGACAGGCGAGTCTCCAGGGGTGCCGTGCAATATTTCGAACCGTGAGCCTGCATCCTGCTCAAGAATTTCAATTTCAGCCTCTGGGATCAGTCCGATGTCGGCAATCTCGTTTTGCCACTCGGAGAGTGCGTGCCGCATTTCACCAAGCCTTTGAGAAAACGCCGGATTGCCTACAAGGTTATGAATTTCAGATGGATCTGCGTGTGTGTCATAAAGTTCTTCAACCGGTTTCTCTTTTGCTGAAAATAATGCCATTACTGGATCAAGCTGACCGGAGGCTTCCTTCTTGCGAATTTCTTGCATCGTCGCACCCTTTTCGGGTGTATTCATGTATTGATAATACGGCTTGAGTGGTTCGAAATTTCGTATGTACCGATACTGCGTATCTCGGACTGTTCGGATGATGTCATACCGTTCATCCATTCTGTCGCGTGCGCCGTAGACAAACTCTCTTGGTGGGCTGAGATGAAGCCCAAGGAACGCTCTGCCTTGTAAATAGGAAGGTGGCTCAATGCCTGCAATGTTGAGAACAGTTGGCGCAAAATCAACGGAGCTGATCAGTTGGTTGTCTGTTGCGAGTGATGGGGTGTCGAGTGACTTCTGAAATTTTTCAGGAACACGAATTATGAATGGAATGTGTGTTCCCGAGTCGTAGAGCCAACGTTTGGCTCGTGGTAGCCCAACGCCATGGTCAGACCAGTACATAATAATTGTATTGTCATATTCACCAGCGTCTTTGAGTTGTTGAATAAGATCACCTGCCCAGGCATCCATTGCAGTGATCAGTTCATAGTTGCGTTTCCAGTCTTCTCGGGTGATGGCGGTGTCTGGGTAGTAAGGAGGAAGTGTCGTCAGTTCTTTTGGGTTTTGCCGCTGAGATGGTAAGAGTTCTTCGGTGACGGATTTATATTTTGACTCTGACGCAATTCCGCTTTCGTGACACCCTGTGAAATTGAATACAGCAAAAAAAGGCTGTGATTTTTGAGGCCGATCCTTCCAGTGTCCCTTCGCTCCAGATACGTCCCATATCTCTTTTTTTGCTGGCTTTGAAAATTGATAATCGGTCTTGCTGTTATTTGTGCAGTAATACCCAGCCTCTCGAAGAAGCACAGGGAACGGTTCCAGCCATGTTGGAATTGTTGCGTTACAACGCATGTGGTGTGTACCGATACTATTTTGATACATCCCTGTAATGATTGCCGAGCGACACGGCGCGCAAACCCCAGCAGTCGTAAATGCATTGGTGTAGCGTATGCCTTCTTGGGCAAGCTTGTCTAAGTTTGGTGTGATGGCGTGTGGGTCTCCATAGCAGCCTAGATGCGGGCTGATGTCTTCGCATGAAATCCACACAATATTGGGTTGCTCAGCCATCGCAACTGATGAAAGTATGCATGGCGCAATGGCGAACAGAGCGATGAATAGCCGAGACATTCAAGTAGCCTTCAATTAAGGTGACGGGTTCTGTTCTGGTTTCCGGTAAAGAAATGCATCAGACGTGAGGAGTGACGCGAGAAGAGCTTTCATGCTGCCACCACTCTGTTTATATGCCTTGTGTGCATCCTGAAGCACGACGCGGTCGTGCATTGTTTCATTACGTCCCATCCAAAATCGAAACGCATGTCGCACAAACACTTGCTCTGCCCGCTCGCTTGTAGCAAGTCGTTGGATAAGGTCGAGTGCATCTTCAACTGGACCATCGAGATTTTCGTCACCAGAGTTAATAATTTCACCGGTCGTATCCACGGGTCGATCAAGTTCGGACGTTCGGAAGAGTCCAGCATGATTGTACATTTCGAACGGAAGACCGAGCGGATCCATTTTTTGGTGGCATGTCCAGCAGTATTCTTGCTTTGTTACTTCCATTCTCTCACGTAAGGTTTTCGTGGGTTCATCTGGCAGCATGGCATCGACGGTGATAGGTACGTCAGGAAGACCGCCGCCAAGAAGTCGCTCCTGAATCCACCGGCCACGCCGTATCGCATGATTATCCATAGCATCTGAATGAGAGACGAGCCAGCTTGGATGCGTGAGGACTCCCAGTCGTTGGCCTTCAGGTGCCTGCGTCAAAATTCGCTTGGGGCTGAGTGATCCGTTACCGAAACTACGATGGCTGACTCGTGCAAAAATGTCAGTCCCTTCAAAGTGTACCTCCTCCACATCAACGTTGATCGTAGGATCCTGTCGTCGCTTTTTCTTTTTTGGCGGTTCTTTTCCAGGGTTGGCCGCTATCCATGCGTTTTGCTCTGCTTCTTCCAGAAGCTTTTGTTCCTCGGCAGCTTGCTTCACCTGTTTTTGTAAAATTGCCCTGGCAGCTTTGGTTCGGGGCTGTCCAAAGTACTCGCTATCATTTTTTGTAACGATAACTTTTTGTGTGGTGAGTAATTGTCGTAAAACGTCCTGGTCCTCGTTGAGAATCAACTCAATGAGTCGGTCGGTGCTTGCTGAGGCCTCGAACATTGAGCGATAGTGCCGTGCTCTGGTCTTTCCTCGGATGCCTGTTTTTTCAAGAGAACGGGTGTCCTTGCAGATATATCCTCCTTGGTCGTAGTCAAAGTACTCTTTGAAGAATTGTAGAATCCGCGGTTTGCGGATGCTGGTGTCAGCAAGCATTCGTTTGACTTCACGTCCGACATCCTCTCGAGTGCGCAGGGTGCCGTTGAGGACACTTTTTTTCAGTGTTTCATCTGGCTTGATGTATCGAAGTGCGTGATTTACTGCTAAGCCGAGTTCCCAGTCTTGGAGCATGATTCGTCCGAATGCATCCAGTGTTCCGTATTCAACAAGTTCAGGACGAAAGAGTGCATCACGGTCGAGAAAAATTGCTGAGAGACCTAGTACTGCACCATCTTTCTGGCC
>PKCL01000036.1 GCA_002862165.1 Planctomycetaceae bacterium | reverse complement strand
CGCATTCATCCCCATCGTCAGTCCAAGGATTATCAGCATCAGGGAGGATCTTATCATCCACTTTCGTCAGTGCTTCATAGTCACGCTGGCCATAGTCGCCCGGATTAAGTGAGGGAGCATTTGAGTCATTATCGTCTCTCGTTGGCCCATCAATATTTGCATATCCACCTGACGGAGGAAGAGCTGATGGACATTTGAAAACACTTGGCTGAATGGCTGCAGCTGCAGTATTTTCCCACCAGTTCAAGTTAAAGTCATATTCAACATTGCCTTGCTCTAAATTAGTTAAAACAAATGCGGTCCAAGCATGCTCTTTTCTTAATGGATTTGCCTTAGGTTTTGGTAAATTCCTTGATGTGTCAAGCAACTTACTTGTGTAGGCAGCAGCTGGAAAAAACTTTCGAGCATTTTCAAAGTTATGCATCGCAAGGCCATGCTGCCTCATATTGTTTGAACACGAAGCCCGTCGTGCAGCTTCACGAGCTTGCTGAACGGCTGGCAAAAGAAGACCGACAAGAACGCCGATAATCGCAATAACAACAAGAAGCTCAATCAGCGTAAAGCCACGCTTTTGACTTCCGGTTGGCTGAAAAGAATGAGCAGTGTGTAGCACGTCTAACTCCTTAGTAAAGGAAGGATATGAACATAAACGGAAAACAATGGTATCTCCGTCATTTGCGAAGAGTTTCGACATCTTTTATGAGGCAATTGTGAGACAAATATGAGAAATTGATGAGTTTTTGGATGCCCTATCTTTTATGGTGAAAAAGAGCGTTTTTAGGGTAGGTTCGAAGACTAGGCAGTCCCCAAAATAGGTGTTCCGCAGGTCAAACACATCCAGCTCAGATGCATGCCTCCCATTCCTGACCAAACTGAATGAAGAATATGAGACAAGCCGGAGTGCACTTCAAACGGCCCTAAGGTAGATCAGCACCGGTTTTTACTCGTCTTCCCAATACCCGGATTGAGACTATTTGTAGGGTCAAGCTGGCGATGAAATGCCTCGACAACCGGCTCGGCCTGATACAGATGGCCCACGTTGTGCTCCGCAGGAAACTTGGCCCCTCGAGACGTGAGTCGCTCGAGCATAAGTGTTTTTATTGTTTCCATATTAGTTCCCTTGCGGAAAACATAAATGTTGTGAAACACATGGCATAAATAGTGTCCGTAAGAAAGGTCAAGCACCATATCTTTCGTAAGTTCCTCGGGAAGCTCTTCAATCCATTCTGGGTCGCTACTCAGCAGGGCAACGTCCAGTGACAGAACCTCTTCGGTGGTACGTTGGTGGAGGTTCTGGTAACGAATTCCTGCCCCCGCCGCGCTAAAGCGGTGGAGCAGGGCCGCCTCTTGTTCACGTTCGGAGCACTCAAAAAAACCGACTCCGTCTGTTCGGCCCCAATCATTCTCAAGAAATCGCCTGGCCTCATCGATCGCTTCGTCCGCAGTGACAAGAATCAAGAGATGCTCATAAGTATCGCGGTACTCCAGTAGCCGCTTGGGAAGGTGCTGTGGGAACAGCTTACTAGCGTAATAGAGAAAGATATCCGGCAGATACTTCGGCAGAAAAGAAATTTTATTAAGCAGGTATTCTGCCTTTGCCTTGAGAGCGTAGGCCTTTGGCAGTCTCTCCGTTCCAAGGTACTTGATCGCCAGAGCCACATCCTTCGCGTACTTTTCTGCGATAGTAAATGTTGATCGATTCATGTACTCGACCATCTCAGGAAGATGTACGAACGTACCGAGAATGTGACGACGCATCTTCACAAAGTGATCTGGGTCGTTGGCTCCAAGTATAAACACCTGCTTTTTCTTGGGTGCCGGAAACGTATCGACCCGCACAGCAAAGCACGCGACCTTACCCGCACTGCCGCTGGCCTCATAAAGTCGTTTTGGATCAGCGTTATAACGATTCGGCACATCGGCATCGAGATTGCGGATGCGATTGACATAGTCGTTATCAGATGCAGCGCGTCCATCATCGATGAGATCTGCATCCGTGAACTCGCCGGCTTCGAGTCGGGTGAGAATCTCTTCGGGTGTCTCACCAAGGTTGCGAATGCCGAGGTGATCGATCAGTTCAAGCGTACCCTGCTCATTCACTCGAGCGTAAATCGCAAACTCGGTGTAGGAAGAACCACGCTTGCAGAGTGCACCGCCAGCATTATTCGCCACACCACCAATAACAGTCGCACCAATAGTCGTCGACCCGAGTACAGAATGAGGAACACGATCAATCTTTTTTAGTTCCTGACTGAGTTCAAAGAGGGTCGTACCTGGAAAAGCCACAACCTGTGTCCCTTCCCTAAGGAGGCGGAGACCGCGCAACCGGCTGACATTAATGATTACCACATCCCGGTCGTACTCGAAGCCACTTGGAGAAGAACCGCCAGTCAAGCCAGTCTTCGCAGCTTGCATGATAATGGCACAGCCGGCGTCGACAGCGACTTGAAGAACCTTCCACTGCTCAACAAGGGTCGATGGAAACACCACAGCCTTTGCGCCACCAAATCCACAGCGAAACCCAGAACGATAGTACGCAGTATCCATCTCCTTGGTGAGGACATTTGCTTCGCCGACGATGTTTTTGAAGGCCTCAACAATCTCAGCCATAATTGGAATCCAATTGTTTCAACAGAAGACTGCATGATCTGGGGGAGAGAATCACCGAAATGAAGATACAAGTAATAAGATAGGTAGCTTCAGAATAATTGACGAATAATTGCTTTGCCAAAAGTTACACAAACAACACCAGCTGATAAACATGCACCAGCCATCATCATCCATTGTGAAATCTGCACATGAAATTTTTCAAAAGCCCGCTCTGCAGGTGTTGGATCTTGTAAGGGTACTGCCACACCTGACAGGACACCGTACACAAAACCACTTACAAAAAAAACGCCACCAGCTAAAAAAACAGCCCAACAAAAATCACGCCACGTAGAGTGTGTACTGCTCTTTTTGTGCACGTTGTGTATTTCCAAGTATATCTCCTATCTTTTCTCTCATCGATTAAAGACATAATCATTACTTACTTGATGACGCCTGCAAATCCAAAATCAGCCGGTCTCAGGCATAAATGTTGGCATGGTGACACCACGAGGCTGCTGCCATTTCCCTCTGGTTTGTCCAAAATGCAATTCACAATTCTTTGCACCCCAAGAATAGAGTTTCGATACTAAAGAATGGCACGATGACGGCACGAGCCATACAGGCTGACCGCCTCGGTGATAGTGATCGAGCTGATATCGAATCAAAGCCAAAGCATCTTCTTCTGAGCGCATGAACCCAGGTCCGAGCATCGTACTT
>PKCL01000017.1 GCA_002862165.1 Planctomycetaceae bacterium | reverse complement strand
CGAGCAGCGCTGCTTACCGGTTGCTATCCCAATCGTCTGGGTATTCATGGAGCACTTAGTCCAAAATCGATGCATGGTCTATCAGCAGATGAAACCACGCTTGCCGAGTTGTTGCGATCTCGAGGATATAGAACCAGCATGGTTGGCAAGTGGCACCTTGGCCATCATCGTCCATTTCTTCCAACACGGCATGGCTTTGATGAATATTTTGGATTGCCATATTCCAACGATATGTGGCCGTATCATCCACAGGCAAAGCCAGGCACATATCCACCATTACCACTTTTTGAAAATCAAGAAGTTATCGATAAGGAAGTAACTCCGGAAGATCAGATGACGCTAACGAAGCGATATGCTCAACGGGCCGTCGATTTTCTCAAACGTGCCGGTACAGCGAAAGATGGTCGCCCGTTCTTTCTGTATCTCGCCCATTCAATGCCACACGTACCACTTTTTGCAAGCAAAGGCTTTCAAGGGAAAGCAGCTGGTGGTCTTTATGGTGACGTCGTGGCAGAGATTGATGCATCTGTCGGATCGGTTCTTACTGCGCTTGAGGAGACCGGACATCTTGATGACACCCTTGTGCTTTTTACGAGTGACAATGGCCCCTGGCTTTCCTACGGAAACCATGCTGGGTCTGCCGGCTCTTTCCGCGAAGGAAAGGGGACAACATTTGAAGGTGGGGTTCGTGTGCCGTGCGTTGCTCGGCTGCCTGGGGTTATTCCAGCAGGGACAGTCAGCGATGAAGCTCTGATGACGATTGATATCCTGCCATCAATTGCTCAGCTCACTGGCCAACCATTGAAAACGGATGCTGAGGGTCATTGCATCCTGCGTGGAAAAAAGATTGATGGGCATGATCACCTGAATCTTTTTTGTGGTGGAACACGAGCTGCTGATGCACCTGACACCTATCATTTTTATTATCGAAAAAATGAACTTCAAGCAGTTCGAAAAGGAGACTGGAAACTCTTCTTGCCTCATAGCTACAGAACAATGCAGGGACAGGAGTTGGGTCGGGATGGAAAGCCAGGCAAATATACTCAGCACAAAATCGGTAAGGTGCTCTTTAATCTTTCAACTGATCCACATGAGACGAAGGATGTTGCCAAGCAGTATCCCAAGGTTGTCGAACAACTGCAGGCCATTGCCGAAAAAGCCAGAGTTGATCTTGGTGACAGTCTGCTGAAGCGAAAGGGAATCGGTACGCGGCCACCAGGGCAGCTATCAAACGAAAATGATTCAAAGGCCAACCAATCAAAATCTGCAGAGAAACAAAAGACAATACCCTTGTATCTGGTGTCACACACACCAAAGCTCTCAGAACGTCGCCCAAATATCATCTATGTCATGACAGACGATCAGGGATACGGCGATATTGCCAGCCACGGCAATCCGGTGTTGAAAACGCCTTTCCTAGACCGCATGCGAAAACAGAGCGTGTGTTTGACGGAATACCATGTCAGTCCGACGTGTGCTCCAACTCGAGCAGCACTTATGACTGGCCGTCATGAATTCCATTCGGGTGTTACGCATACTATCCGCGAACGAGAACGCATGGCACTCTCGCAAACAACACTTCCAGAATTATTAAGAACGGCTGGATACACAACAGGCATTTTTGGCAAGTGGCATCTTGGTGATGAAGATGCATACCAGCCAGGCAGTCGTGGGTTTGATCGAGTGTTTATTCACGGTGGTGGCGGTATTGGACAGAGTTTTTCAGGGAGTTGTGGCGATGCACCGGGCAACACATATTTTGCCCCGATGATTCGAAGTGATGGCAGGTTTATCCAGACTCGTGGGTACTGCACCGATATCTTTTTTCGTGAAGCTGAAACGTGGATTACAAAGTGCAAGGAAAAAGATATTCCTTTTTTCTGTTATCTCTCGACCAATGCTCCACATGGCCCACTTATTCCTCCAGCAACTGGTGATGAGCATTATCGCACAGCATTGCAGGAAGCTGGATTGAAAAAACCCAAACAGATCGATCGTGTTGCGCCGTTCTATGCGATGGTTGAAAATATCGATACGAATATGGGGCGCTTGCTCCGCACGATTGATTCACTTGGACTTGCAGAAAATACGCTAATCGTCTTCTCAACAGACAACGGATCAGGAGCCGGTAGTAGTTTCTACAATGCCGAAATGCATGGAGCAAAAAATTCTCCATATCGGGGCGGGACACGTGTTCCAGCGTTTTGGAAATGGAAGGGAGTCCTGCCAGAAGGCGTCGATGTTTCACAGGTTACAGCACATATCGATGTGCTACCGACACTCTGTGAACTTGCAGGAGTACAAATTCCACAAACAGTTGCAGACAAGATTGAAGGCCGAAGTCTGGTGCCATTGCTGAAAAATCAAAAAGCTGATTGGCCAGACCGCCCATTGGTTACTCATCAGGGGCGGTGGGACCGTGGTAAGGCTGCTGAAAATAAATATAAAAACTGCCGTATTCGAGAAGGCAGATGGAGTCTGGTCAATACAAAAAACAAACCAGATGGGTGGGAACTCTATGACATCAATTCTGATCCGAGTGAAAAAACAAATGTTGCTTCAAAGCATCCAGATGTTGTCCGTCGCCTTGCTTCTTCCTACACAACATGGTGGGAAAGCGTTCAGCCAGACCTTGTCAACGAAGACGTTGACGGACCCTCAGAGAACCCGTTTAAAACGGCTTACTGGAAACAGTTCGGCCCGCAGCCAACACATGAGGATGTGAGCTATGGCAAGCATCCAAAACAAAAGCTTCATTTTTGGAAGGCGTCCTCAGCCACTGCTGAGCATCCTGCACCACTTCTTTTCTTCATTCATGGCGGAGGATGGTCTGGTGGAAACCGCTTCAGTGGTTTATCTCAAAATCTGAAACCAGCACTCGAATCAGGAATTTCAGTTGCATCAATCGAGTATCGTTTTGTTGATGAGGCTGAAGGAGTTGAGCCTCCTGTCAAAGCACCGCTTACTGATGCTGCACGAGCACTCCAGTTTGTTCGTAGTAAAGCGGCAGCATGGCATCTTGATACCAATCGGATTGTTGCAGCTGGTGGATCGGCCGGAGCTTGTACGAGTCTGTGGCTTGCTTTTCATGATGAGATGGCAGACCCCACAAGTGATGATCCCATTGCTCATGAATCAACCCGATTGACTGCTGTTGCTGTGAGTGGTGCACAAACAACACTCGATCCAAAACAGATGAAAGAGTGGACACCAAATAGTCACTACGGCGGGCATGCTTTTGGTATTCCAACCATTGCATCAGAGGGAGATCGACGAAGCGGACGCTTTACTCGATTTCTTGAATCGCGCG
>PKCL01000377.1 GCA_002862165.1 Planctomycetaceae bacterium | reverse complement strand
ACGTCAACAACAGATGCATCAATGGGTCCATGAGAACACGTAAAAGAAAATTTCTGTGGATCTGCACCATCTGGCATGACGGCTCGGATAAGCGACGCAACAATTTCTGCAGAGACTGGTTGTATTTTGAGTTGTCTCAGTTGCTCACCGATGCGTAACATCGGAGGAACACCGCCTGAGAGACGAAGCTCTGTGGCATGGTTGTCAAAAGCTACTTTTAACAACTTCTCGATCTGTGCAATTTCAGGAGACGACTTGCTCATAGTGTTATCCGTTCCTGGTGGTGTTGCCGAGGAGATTGATTGGTGACCAATTCATGAAAAGGAATATCATGAAAGGTGAGGCTCTTTTCCAGTCAATCCATAAATTGTGGACTCTGAAAATACCCCAAGTCCAATTATACCCTGACTGAAATTCAGCTTTTCCAGAGGGGAGTGTATCCCGCATGACTGGTATCTGCACACCAGTGAACCACGAAAAAGTGATCCACGAAAAACATTGAGGATTTCGCTGTCGTAGCCGGACTTTTCGACCACCAGCCACAAATTGGTTTATGAACATGCAAGGCCTCAAAAAACATCGGGCCAGCCCCTGACAGCGGCCCGATGAGGTGCGATGAACCCGAAAGCCCACACACCTATACCTTATTATGGTTTATCGTCGTTAAAAAGTCACGAATTTAAGCGCAGAACAATCGAGAAGGATGCATTGACCTGCCGGCGGAGCCATTTTTTCTGAAAAATGCTCTCAAACCCCGCCATTTACTCAACGGGATCGACTTTTTCACGAGTCTGTTACGATCTTTCGATGCCCCCGCATAACAACTATCGACGCAACCATCGACGGAATAACTTCAGGGGGAAGAACTATAGACGCGGAAATTACCGGGGCGGCAGCCAAAGACGTCACGAATCACGGAATAACGACCCGACCGCAGAAATCGAACGGTGGCTCCCGGAACTACGGCTTGGTAAAGGAAAAATAGTCTGGTTGGTCGATCCACTCTCGGCAATTCCAGGAGAGGGACTTCTTCCATCTCGTACATGGGCACTCGCTCGAGCATTGGTTGCTGCCGGACACGATGTGATCTGGTGGACAAGCAGTTACAGTCACGCACGCAGAATTGCGCGGACACCACCCCTTCAAATTGGTGATGAAGAGGGTTTCAGTGTGCAACTTGTAGCAACCCGCAGCTACAACTCATATTTTTCACTCGGACGCTTCGCCAGCCATCGTAAATTTGCAAGAGAATTTGAATCACAGGCCCTTGAAGGGCTTTCAAGCGGATACCTGAAACGTCCCGATCTCCTCGTTGCAACGCTTCCTCCACCAAGCACCGTTGATACAGCAGTACGCCTCGCTCAAAAGGTAGATGCCGAACTCTTGGTTGATATTGATGAATGGTGGCCGGAACCTCTCCGACCAATGATCCCTGGACCAAAATGGTTCGCCACGCTGTTGGCATCGATAACATTCCCAATCATTGCTCGAAGGCAAAGGGACTCATTGCAATCCGTCGATGCGATACTTGCTGGATCACAGACTATCAAGGATGCCGTTCTCAATACGGTACAATCACCACCACCTCTCAAGGTGATACCAACTGGTGCTTACCTTCAGGACTATTCTCGACCACCTCATTTTATTGATCATGTCGCGAACTCTCGTCGTGACAATTTGCAATCAACAGATTCGGGCCACTCTCCGTTTGCCATCGCTGTTGCAGGTGATATCGACGAAAAATCTGATATCTATTTACTCACGGATCTCGCTCGATCACTCAGTGAAAAAAATATAGATGTCATTTTCCATGTTGTAGGGGGCGGGCGGTGGATGTCACGCCTTGAAACAGCCGCTCCTCTTCTCACGGGATCCTGCCAGATTCAATGTCACGGAAGAGTCGATCGTAGTCGTTATGTTGGGCTTCTTTCTGATTGTCAGGCTGGCCTTGTCCTTCCTGGACTTCTAAGCCGCTTCCCATTACCGGTTGAAGCAAGTGACTACGCTGCCGCTGGTCTTGTACTTTTTCTTACTCAAGCAACTGAGCTTGCTGATCTCGTTCGTAAGGCAGACGCTGGCTTGATCACTGACAACACAGCAGATGCGATTGCATCTGCAATTGGCCCGGTCACAGCAGATCCCAGACAGGTCGCTCGTTTCAGACAGTCAGCCCGAAAACTTGCTGAGATGCTTCTCGATCGAGAAAAGCTCGCTGCAAAAGCTGTTGTCTGGCTTGAGTCTCTCGCTGAAGTGGATCACGCTGAATCTTTGTGACGATCAATCTGGGACTCTGAACTCCTGCACCAAATCTTACGGAGTTCACACAGACAGAAAAATGGAACCAGAACTCAGTGAGCCTGAAGATTCGGAAAGAACAACCCTCGAACTCCTTGAGCGGCTACGCCACCACTCGGACTTACTGCAGGCGGTCCAGGTTTCATCACCTACAGACCGGGTAAACCAAAAAAAACTGCGTCAGAAATTTCCACCTGAACTCGTACGTGAAGCTGTTGCCCTCTACGAAACCCGGCAACGTGCCAAAGAGCGATTGCCAAAAGCTGATCAACTCTGGCTCACACGCACTGGCCTCGAACAGGCCACAACATGGCTCGTTGCAAAACACAAGGCCAAACGATTTCAAGGACACAAAAAGGTCGCTGATCTCTGTTGTGGAATTGGTATGGATACAGCTGCTCTTTCACAAGAAACACACGTACTAGCGATCGACTCCAATGCTTCAATGGTTCGTCGCGCCACGTGGAACAGCGAGATACTCGGGGATGCGTCACACGTAACCGGTGAAGTTGATGATGTAACAAGTCGCCAGTGGAATGACTGGCTTATTCACGCCGACCCAGACCGACGTGGGGATCGATTTCGGCCAACTCGTCAGCTCGAAAACTATCTACCAGGTGTTCAATGGATGCAGAGCCTTCTTGAAAAAGCTCAGGGCGGTGCCATAAAAGTCGGTCCTGCAAGCAATTGGCCACAGCACTTTGGGAATAGTCCTTGTGAGATTGAGCTGACGAGTCTCACAGGTGAATGCCGTGAAGCGACGATTTGGTTTGGTGAACTGGCAGGAAAAACAACTCGGCGGGCAACAGACCTGACCACCGGAGACACGTTGAGTGGCAATCCTTCTGAATTCTTGCAACAAGAACTCACAGGCATACAAGCATTTCTTTGTGAGCCCGATCCAGCAGTCGTTCGATCCGGACTCGTTGATGCAATGAGCAGTCAACACAACTTCACTCGGATCGACTATGAGGAAGAGTACCTAACAACTTCTGAACAACCTCGCAGCAGTCTTGT
>PKCL01000032.1 GCA_002862165.1 Planctomycetaceae bacterium | reverse complement strand
CCGACTGGAATATCTCGTTGGGAACAAACTGTTGCCGACGCGGGCCTCGCTGCTGAAGCCGGGTTCGATGCAAGCCCTCCAGGCTCTGGCGGCATGCTCGCTGCACTCACTATGTGGCGACGCCTACTTCTTAAAGGGCCAGAAAACATTGACGGAAGAATAACATACTGGGGCCAACAGCCTCTTTATTCTACGACCACAAATCAGTTAGCCGATGTTCTTGAACTGACAACGAGCAACTGCCGTGCGAGGTTTTTTGTTGATACATTCGGTAATGTTGTACAAGTAACTTTTTTCCTTGGCAGCTCCTCTACGTCGTGTGATCTTTATTTCAAGGGACTCGGTGAGCGCGGCCCGTACTGGCAGCCAACCCACTTGACCGTGACCTACGACGGTGGTCGGTTCGCTACATTCCTTTTTGATGTGGGATCTTAGGAAACATAATGGCTACTACAACCCTGCGTAACACTTGCAGTCGCTCGAGATCGCTTAATTTTTCGGTCGCGATGGTTGTTGCAGTACTAACTCTTTATTCAGCCTCAGTGAGAGGCGGCGATGTCACTTCGGTAAGCGTCGATGCTGCAAGTCGTGTCACGAAAATTTATGGAGCAGGGGGAATCCGGGGTCTGGAGTCGTACCAGACAGGGATACTCGTCTCTTCGTCAGGCCATATTATTACAGTGCTGAGTACAGCAATCGACTCAGAGGCGATTGATTGTGTTCTCGACGACGGTCGCCGCTACACAGCAAACCTCGTTGGCGTTGACCTACGTCGGGAGTTAGCAGTCCTCAAGATAGATGGCGATGACCTTCCCCATTTCAAACTCTCTGCTGACTCTCCTCGGCAAGTCGTTGGCACTCGCGTACTGGCGTTATCGAACCTTTTCGGCGTCGCAGTCGGTGACGAGCGAGTGAGTGTTCAGCATGGCGTGATCGCAGCTCAGGTTCCACTTCGCGCCCGTCGCGGTTCTCATGAAGCTGCCTACCGTGGAGATGTATACATACTCGACTGCACGACAAATAACCCTGGTTCGCCTGGTGGCTGCCTCGTGACGTGGCAGGGACTTTTCATTGGCATGCTTGGAAAAGAGCTACGATCCGCCCAAAACGGAACATGGCTGAGTTACGCAATGCCAGCGAACGAACTTGCGCTCGGTCTTGAAATGATTCTTAGCGGAGAGACTGACCAATCGCTGGCTGACCAAAAACAATCTCTCGACTTTGACCTTCAGTCACTTGGCTTCATACTTGTTCCTGATCTACTCGACCTCACACCACCGTTTGTGGAAGCCGTGACACGAGACACATTCGCTGCAGCTTCTGGCTTACAGACTGATGATCTCGTTGTTGCTGTTGGAAACCGTACCGTCACATCACAGCGAGGGCTTCGCCAGGAACTCTCCCGCCTGATTCCTGGCGACCCAATCCAACTAAGCATTATACGAGATGGAAGTATTGTCTTCGTGGACCTCGGAGTGATTCCCGCCATTGCTGAACCAAAGAGAAAAAGGTGACGGAATGAATGGAGCAGTGGAATGAACAGAACCCTGGGATGCGTACCCTCGTACTGTTTCAGTCTTACAGTGTGGCTGCTTTGCGTTGCCTCACTGAATTTTCACTGTACTGCTCTTGCCGAACCGCCGGAACAAGCGCTTGCTGAACAACCGGAACAAGCACTTGCTGAACAAACAGCGTTTCAAACTGCCGTACGCACAATTGCGCAATCTGTCGTTCGAATAGAAGCGAGCGGCCTTTCCATTGCTGCTCTCCAAGGAGGACGAGAAGCAACACCGACAGCGGGGCCATCTAGTGGTCTCGTTGTTGGATCTGAGGGCTGGATTCTTACGACTGAATTTGCTGTTCCTGCTGATATTAAAGAAGTTGTCATAACTCTTCCACCGAGCCAACAAACAACGAAAACAACAAAACAACCGCTCGAACGACTCGTTGGTCGAGTGGTGGGCCGTGATCTCAATCGGCGACTTGTATTGCTCAAGTGCGAGCCAAAAACACCGCTTGCCGAACCCCAGTTTGCTACTCAAAAACCTATCCAACAAGGAGAATGGGCGCTTGCTATCGGCCGAGTGTGGGATCCTTACGAACCGAGTGTAGCCATCGGCATTGTTTCAGCAGTCGACCGATGCTGGAGCAGGGCTATCCAAACAGATGCGGCTATATCACCGGTGAATTACGGTGGACCACTACTTGATATTCAGGGTCATGTTCTTGGCATCATCGCACCACTACCAGCTGAGGCCGCAGGCATGGAAACGGGAACTGAATTGTACGACTCAGGCGTCGGCTTTGCCGTACCCATGCATGACATAGTACCTCTGTTACCTCGTTTAAAAAAAGGTGAAACGCTGAGGCCTGGGCTTCTCGGCATTGGATATTCCACCACCGACCCTATCAATGGACGCCCTGTAATCGAAATAGTGCGAGCCGACTCTCCTGCAGCAAAGTCAGGAATACAAAGTGGTGATCAAATCATCAGTATCGATGGTCAAACTATTCAACGCATCGCAGATATTCGACATGCGTTAACACCAAAGCTTGCAGGTGACTCAATCAAGATGATCCTTCGACATGAAGGTGAAAAAACACCACGGACAATACAGGCTGTTCTTACTGACACACTTCCACCATGGAAGCGGTCAATGCTCGGCATTATTCCAGCACGCCGAACATTGAAGGCGAAAAACAAAAAAGTTCAAAACAATGGTGTTATCGTCGACTCGATTTGGCCGAACAGTCCGGCTGAAAAAGCTGGGCTCCAGCCAAAAGATACCATTACGGCTATTGCCGTCACTGGGGGCACGAATGAAGACAGTCCTCCTTTTCGGCCTGTTTCATCATCAAATCAACTCGCTGGTTTTCTCGGTGGACTCACGGGCAGCACTGACGTTGTTCTCAAAGTTCGTCGGGAGGAAGTGTTTCAGAATTTTCCCCTAACGACAGCCCCATTTCCGGAAACACCTTTCAAAGATGCCCCGGCTGCTACACCAATACGTGGCAATGTACCACCAGCAGCAATAGTAAAGCTTGAAATCCCTGAAGTTGCAGAGACGTCATGGGCAGTTGTTCCAGACCAGCAGGAAGGGCCGCCTTTGGGTGTACTTGTATTTTTTGATGAGCCATCTGGAGCTCTTTCAGAAAATGCTGTAACTGCTTGGGCAGCCAGCTGGCGGGAAGCTGTTACCCGGCACGGTGTTGCTGTTGTCATACTCCCTTCTTCAGACTCAAACACCTGGCGACAAGCAGACTTAGAACGAGTGGGGAAAACAATGAATGTTCTCTCGCAGCGGTATGAGATTGATCCCACCAGAATTG
>PKCL01000387.1 GCA_002862165.1 Planctomycetaceae bacterium | reverse complement strand
CCCAGTCTTGGAGCATGATTCGTCCGAATGCATCCAGTGTTCCGTATTCAACAAGTTCAGGACGAAAGAGTGCATCACGGTCGAGAAAAATTGCTGAGAGACCTAGTACTGCACCATCTTTCTGGCCGAGTTTGTGAATGGATTCTTTGACTATCGACAGGTAGCGATCAGATTCAGATGGCTGTGGTGGCCGAAACGTAAGTGCTTCAAACATGTAGTCCACGGCCATTCGTAGGCAGTGGTCTGTTGCAGAAGTTGTATCTATCGCTGCAATGACAGGTGTTAACGGTCGCACAGTCTCTGTGCTGTAGACGAGGCTCGATGGCAGCCCTCGATTGTCACCGGGCACATACTTTTTGAAGTAGGCCCCTGGGTTATCGGTGATCTGTTGAGGTGCAGCTATGCTCAGAGGGCCATAGGCCATGTAGCGTAGAATATCACTTGCTGTACTTAAGAGCTGCGTGGCTTCCGCACTGTTTATAGAGTACAGATCAGGGTAATTTTCAAATCCATGTGCGCGCGCTGACGATAATACAGAAGGAATGCTTTTGACAGCTGTAGCATAGGCAACTGTGCCTCCTTGCCACTGAATAATCCGGTCTGTGCCAAAGTAGAGCTTTAGTTCTCCACCATGGTTTGTTGGCACCTCATCGCCATGTGTTCGACGGCCTGGCTTGCTGGCATCGTAAGCTGGTTCGGTGTTAATCAGTTCATTGAGCCGAGTGATATGTTCCTGAGGAGTGACTCGCCAGAGTCGTGCTGGTGAAGATGTCGGTTCGATCTGAATGTCTTCAGGGAGCGTGCCAAACAAAAGCTCATGAGAAACAAAGTTGCCTTTTGTTGGGTCGCGATGAGCCCGGAAGCCACCGCTATCCGTCATGGTTGTGTCAAGGTTATGCACGACCCAGTCTCTAAATCGAAGGCGGTCGGAGGTTGACGGCTGATCGGCCTCTTCGGGTGGCATTTCTTGAAGAGAAACTTGAGCCCAGATAGACCTCCACGTCGTAGCATTCCCTTCATTCGTGGCATCAAGGGTGTCGAGTGAGAGGCCGGCTTCAGGTTCACTGCCGCTGTGGCAATCCAGACAATGCTCATTCAAAAACGGCTGAGCGAATGACTCAAAACTTTCCGGCACCGAACCGCCGGGAACGTACCGATCGGAGGCGAAACATGGCAACACGGAAATCACGCAGAGTGACGCAACGTAAAAGCGAATGACATGTTGCAACTGATTCCTGTCGTATGATGAGCAGGTCAGTTTTGCACTCCGGATCGTCATGCCAAGATGTCTCCGAGGACACCATTGCCTGTATCAAAAGTCTTAGCGAGGCTGTCGGACATGTTGAATCGCTCGCACTGGCCACCTGCAGTTTGTAAAAGTGTTGTGTAGAGCGAGTTCATTGGTCGCTTTCCTTCAATCTGTGTAAAGCAGCCAGTCTTGAAAGCACCATCAAAGTTGCCGAGCAGCATCACAGGCCAGTTCGCTCCGTTGGTGTGTTGTTTGTCGGCGTTGTTGCTTGTGTAGACAATAAGCGTGTGGTCCATCATTGAGCCGCTCCCCTCGGGAATGTTGTCAAGCGTTTCCATGATTTTGACGAGCATCCGAGAGTTGTACTGACGAATTTTGATCCAGATTGGATTGTCTGGTTGGTTTATGTGACCAAGGTTGTGCCCCTGTTCCTCGACGCCTAAGCCTTTCCAGGCACCAAAAATTTCACCACGACCGGATCCGATAGTAAGAGTATTCGTAATTCCTGATGCGAGCGCTGAAATACCAAGGTTCAGCAGTCTGTCGTGCCAGTCGGTTTCGTGCTCCGGAGTCGCATAGAACTCGTCAACCTTAGGCGCAAACTTACTGAGATGGTCGGATACCTCACCAAGCTTCTGGCGAAGGCTATTTAAGTCTTGAAAGCCGTTCACAAATTGTTGATAGCGGGTTTGTTCGGCACGAGGAAGATTCACGCCACCTTGTGTTGCCTGAGTTTGAATCTGATCCAAAAGGTACGAACGTGCTTCAAACTCTTTCCGAATTGCACCGTCTGAAATACCTCCAAATAACAGTTGGTAGAGGTGGTTGGGGTTGGAGTACATGAATATTGGCTGATCCGGTCCGCTCGCGGAGAGTGTGGCGACGGTTGGCTTGTTCTTCATGTTCTCCAGCGAATCCATGCCGATGCAAAGATGGGGCAGGAGTGTTTCGGGCAGGGTCTTGCTGAGTTCATAATCAATCGTGGCACCACGAGGAGCCACGCCGTCACCACCACGATAACCACCAAGCGCACCAAAAAATGCACTATGTGATGGACTTGTGTGTTGCCCATGGAGACCGTTGATGATGTGCAGTCGTTCTTTGTATGGCTCCAATGGCTGGATGGGTTCTGGTAATGTATGACGAGCAAGTGAGCAGTTGCCTGACACCCCAGTTGGGATACAGGTCTTTGGATCAAACCCCTGATTCTGCAAAAAGAAAATAATTCGCTTTGGGAGTCTTGATACGCCTGTTAAGGAAGAGCTGGCGAGTAACGGGAGTGGCGATCCACCGAGCCCCAGTGCGGTGCCAGCGCCAGCTGCAATTCCTTGGAGTATTGTTCGTCGAGTAAGCATGAATCAGTCTCCACAGAGATGTATGTCAGTTTTTGTTAGGTTCGCTGAGCGGCTGAGGCAAAAGTCGGTATGTGAAGAAAACGCATTGAGTGCTTGCAATTTCCTCGTCATTGGAACTAGCAATCTAGCTGCCGTCCTATAAAGTTTTCTTTTTCTTTCTTTTCTTTTTTTGTACGGCAGGGAAATACGGAGAGTCTGTTCTGGCTGTAGCAAGAAAGGCCTCAAGCTTTTGAACCACTGCAGGATTATCAGCAGCAACATTCCTTTTTTCTTGAGGATCATTTTTCAGGTCATACAGTTCAAGTGGTTCTTCCGTTCCAAAACGAATTGCTTTCCAATCACCAGAACGAACAGCCTGCTGAAAAGGAGAATGGATCTCCCAGTAATGGATGTCACGAGATTTTTGCTGCTTACACATTAATGTTGGTACGACTGAGATGCCATCTAAATTCTTGGGGTTTTTGGCACCGCCCAGTTCACAAAGTGTCGGGAAAACATCGCGCATATCCCAGACAAAGTCGCTTCTTCTTCCTGCTGGAATATGTCCTTGCCAACGCACAGCCATGGCTGCACGGATGCCGCCTTCATACAGCATTCTCTTGGTTCCGCGAAGGCCACCAGCGCTGTCGATCGCCTTGACAAATGGTGCGTTCGGTCCGTTGTCTGACGTGTAGAAAATTATCGTATTTTCGTCGAGGTGCAATTCGCTCAGGGTATCAAGAATCT
>PKCL01000499.1 GCA_002862165.1 Planctomycetaceae bacterium | reverse complement strand
GCCCAGAATCATACGACCAACCAACAATTGCTCAGTTTTTCGAAGCACTAGTCTCAAGTGGTGACAGTCAGACCTTTCATCCTCATCCCTTTACGTCAAGCGAGGCATCGCACATGACCAAGGGACTCAGCCCAAAAGGCTTGCCAACCAATGACATTTTCTGCTTTGGATTTGTCCGTCGTGAGGCAGTCGCCTATGGAATGTTGCGGGGTTGGGATGAAGGCTTTTCCGAACCGAGTTTAGGCATTGCAGTCCATCCTAACTTCCGTGGCCAAGGCCTTGCCGGCCAAATGGTCAGACAACTTCATGAACTCGCCCGCATGCGGGGAGCCACATCAGTACGGCTTAAGGTCTATCGAAGCAATACTGTGGCTATCCATTGTTACAAAAAGCTCGGGTATGTCCTTACCGACCACGATGAGTCTCAGTGGCTAGGGCGACTTTCGCTCAAAGCATGCGACGTAGCAGACCCTACCCTCCCCCCACACCTACAAAAGGCTGGCTGATGAATCAAGAAATTCCCATGGCCATTCCTGACCTTTCTGGGAATGAGCAAAAATATGCATCGGAAGCGGTAGCAAGCAGCTGGATCTCATCGATAGGTCCTTTTATTAAAAGATTTGAGACCGAGTTTGCTGAATCCTGTAACTGCGACTATGCCCTGGGTACGTCCAGTGGAACAACGGCTCTTCATCTTGCTGTCAGTGGCCTTGGACTAAAGCCTGGTGATGAGGTCATTGTGCCCTCTCTCACGTACATCTCCACCGCAAATGCTGTTACTTACTGCGGTGCCACACCGATTTTTGTTGATGTTGACCCAGCCACTTGGTGCATTGATCCGACAAAAATTGAAGCAGCCATCACGAATAAGACCAAGGGCATTATTCCGGTGCACCTGCTTGGGCATCCAGCCGACATGGATCCTATTGTAAACCTTGCCACTACTCACGGACTCTGGGTAGTTGAGGACGCAGCAGAGGCGATATTTGCCCGCTACAAAGGTCGGCTCTGCGGTAGCCTTGGTAACGCAGCCATCTTCTCATTTTTCGGCAACAAAGTACTTACAAGTGGTGAGGGCGGCGCAGTCAGTTGTAACGATATCCACCTTAAAAACAGGCTGTCGCAGCTCCGCGGCCAGGGCATGGATCCTAACCGTCGATATCATTTTCCAATAATCGGATTCAATTACCGCATGACCAATGTTGCTGCTGCCATTCTTTGTGCCCAGATGGAACGACGAGATGAAATCCTAGCCCGACGCAAAGAAATTGTAAAACTTTATGATCAGCAACTCGCGACTATTCCAGGGATTTATGTTCGTACAAACGCTTCGTGGGCAACGGTTTCACCTTGGCTCGCATCATGCATAGTTAATCCTGATATTTTTGGCTGCGACCGTAATGAACTCGCGAAAGGCCTTCGGGCAGAAGGTATTGATACACGACCACTGTTTGAGCCAATCCACCGAATGCCCCCATACCGTGAAGCCGCCAAGCAGCGTAAGACAGAACTCCCCACAACAGACCGTCTGGCTGATTATGGTCTGATGCTACCTACTTATCCACAGCTTTCTAATGACCAAGTGCTATTTATTTGTGAGCGTATCCGAGAACATGGGACTGGCAGTAACCTGCAACTTCCATCAAGAATCAGCTGTATGCAATGGTTACGTGCAGCCTAAAAATTCTTAAACCGACTTGTCTCGCCCGCTCCGCTGAATAGCTTCCAGCAGCACGTTCCGCCAGTCCTCGGCCACAGCCTGCCATGTCCGTTTCGACATATGTTTCAATGCAGCCTGCTGAATAGAAACAGTATTCGTACGATCTGAAAGAACTCCAATTACTACTCTGCATAACTCAGCAGCACTTCTTGGATCAAAAAAAGGTACGGTGTTATCCAGTGGTTCCAGGTATTCCCGGAGGGCTGCAATTCCACTGCATGCAGCTGGACATCCCCAGTGAATTGCTTCTACGATGGGATAGGAGCCCTGCTCATACAGAGAAGGTACAACCGTCACAGCTGCCTGCTGGTATAGCCCTGCTAACTCCGACCGCTTGACCACGCCCACCGCATGCACTCTGCCGCTCAGATTAACCGATGCGATTTGCCGAGCCAGTTCATTCGGCATTCCAGTAAAACCCGTGAATACAAGATCAAGATCAGGATGACCCTCCGCATGCAGTTGGGCTAACGCTTCGATAAGAACGCCATGGTTTTTGTAAGAACGGTACCCTGCCGGATAAAGAATATACGGTCGTCCAGCTATGGGGAATTGACGCAATAATTCATCTCGGCTCAGCGGCTTCCCGAAGTTAGTCGGGATTGCTCCTGTCACAATCCGAACCTTTTCTGGCGGACAGCCAAGTAAGCCCACAATATCAATATCCTGAATTGTCTTTGACATTGTGCCGACGAGTGTCGCATGGTCGACCAATCTTTGACAATGACGCCTGAACGATTCGAGTTTTTTTTTCTTAATCACATCATGAAAATGAAGCGGTACCATATCGTGTACGATAGGAATGGTTGGAGAATCAAACCGCCGATACACAGCGACATGAGGTAGAATCCAAACGTCACATGAATCTATCTTGGGCGGCATATTAACCCGCTGACTGCTGAACAGCTGATCGAGATGGGCCTCATTTTTATCTCGTCGAATTAAATTGCTCTGAGAATTCTCCCCGGCTGCAATACGATCGCAGATCTGACGTTGTCGTTTCATCAGCTTTTTTGATTTAAAGCGTGCGAGCCAGGGCAACTTCTTTACGGCAGCTGTCGAAATATTACCCTCCCCTATTGACAGCGTTTCACCCACTAAGGATTCATCTCCTGCATGGACTGCCAGAACAATGCTTTCGACTTCAGCAAGTTTTGCTAACCCACGTGCCAAATTATGAACGAAGACACCGATTCCTGCATTTGGGGTGAGCGTTTCGCCGTAAGCACACCAGATTCCGATTTTCATAACTACTAATCTTTTCGTTAATAATCAATAAGTGAATATCTACACTGGAGGTTTCGGCCACTGTGAAAAACATTGGTACCACTTTTCAACAATTGTTGAACGGCAGTACATTAATTAGACGCGTCATCACTTTAGTAGCCTAGGCACTCCTCCGCAACATTTGTCCAAGTCCGCTGACTTAGCCGCTCAACAACTAGTTTCTGTCGCTTTAAGACTTCCTCACGATGATCAAGCACATGAAGTATAGTCCGTTCAATCGAGCCACTGTCCTGAGGATTAAACACTTCTGGCCCCGCCAACTCTTGTTCTGTGAGTGATTCCGTAAATGCGGGGATGCGAGAAAACGCACAAGGAGTTCCCATTCCAACTGACTCTGCAAATCCAAATGG
>PKCL01000282.1 GCA_002862165.1 Planctomycetaceae bacterium | reverse complement strand
TGGTCCATTTACCCCTGAGTGGGAGTCGGATTTCCATCCATTCCCAGTCGTCTGGCAGGGCTGGACGCACAAGCAGTTTATTCTCAGGGATGGAATACTTGAGCCCACCTAGACCTTCAAGATACAACAGAATTTTTCCAGCATTGAAGTTCGAGTATTGGTCTCCAAAAAGCGTGCGATCACGGCGGTATGCTTCTGGTGCAACAGGAATGTTCCATTCGTCGTGCCAGTTGTAATTACCGATGTGATTGAGTGTCAATTCTGGTGCAACGGAAAGCCCTTGGCAAAACATTCCGTCGAGCATGAAGTAAGCAGTGTCTGGCGTATACCCAAAGGAATGATCTACTTTCGTGTCGAATTCCTGCATTGATTGTTTCGACATCGCAAGTGGGAAAAACTCACCAAAGAAACCCTTCTCACGATCAAGTGCCCAGTGCTGCACCATTTCCTTAGCATATTTTTTTGGGAAATACGGTGAACGCATTGCCCAAAACGAGTTTGTCCCAATCAACCCACCCTTTGGTGCTGCAAAAAACTTTTCTACGTCATTGATCTCCCATCGCTGATCAAACATGAGTCGAACATGCTCAGTATCAGTACGTACTAGTGACTGCCAGTGCTTCACATCTGCTTCTTTTCCAAGAACAGCGGCCATGCGAGCAAGTGTTTCTGCGACTTCGAATTCATTCATCGCAAAATTTGTAAGTCTCTTGCGAAAAAGCTTTTCAAAATGATCTTCATAACTTGCTCGTAGAAACTCAACATCACCCGTATGCTCATAAATCTGCCATGCACCAAGGACGTGCTCAGACATTTCTCCACCGTAAGCACCACTGTGCCAAGAGGTCCCCTTGTTGTCAGAAAGCATACGAATGCCATTGGGCAGTTCACGAAATCGATCGTTCTCGGTGAGATGCTTCCATGTCAGAACATTTCCGTAGCCGTATTGAGCCTTGTCCGCAGCCCACGACCCAACTTTTATTTGGAACATCGCATCATAACGATGAAGTCCAAGAAAGTTATTTACAGCTGTCTGTGTATGATTCTCCATCTCCCACCCGCTGCCAACATCAATTGAATACATCAGGTAGAGAGACCAGAGGTAGTAATAGATATCGACAAACTTTTTATCGGGACAACGAAACCAGGGAATTTCATCATTCAGGAGTTGGTTCATATACGTTGTTTTCCCGGCAAGGGCATCCGCATGATGATCAATCATGTCATGACTAGCCTGTATTGCCGTGGCTTCATCATCGTGCATTGCCCAAGAGACAACAGCGCCTTTGGAATCACAAGGAATTGAAAACGTATAATGCATAACCCCCTTGGCATCTTTCTCAAGAACAAGGCTTGTTGCGAGTTCCGTTGAGGCACTCAGGACCGTCGTCATGCCTGAATACACAGATGGGCCAATGCGTTCGGGGCCGCCCGGGTCTGGACGAGATTTTGTTGTGCCAGCCTCAGTAATCAGAATCGATCGTTTTGAATCATCAAGTCTGGCGGCCGCCTGCGACGAGACACTATTCCGTGTAAACAAACTCTGACCGGTGAACTGAAGAGTGACTGGCTTTGACGCCGTGATGATTGAAGCCGCTGCATCGTTACTTCCGATAAACTTCTGCTCTCGAATTGTAATGCCATCAAGGTCGTATTCACAAATCACTTGATCTGGTCGCCATCGCATGATGCGTGGCTTGGGCGTCTCATAGGTCTTTCCATCCACAATGACACTTCCATACAATACACGGGTGTCTTTGTAGAATTCCCAGCTCATATAATCATTGCCAGTGCCTGTATTCTCTGTACCCGTAATCTTACTTTGCACACGCGCGGCACCACGAGCACGAAGATCATGATAGAAGGGATGCGTCAGACCTAAGGTTTCATCCTCAATGGTCCTCCAACTTGCGTGAAATCCACCAACGTAGTAGGTCACGTTGCCTGCAAGAAAACCGTGTTTACGACCTTGGATATCGTGTTCAAGACGGCTGCAATAATCTGTGAATGCTGGCCGTTCGCTCGCCATGAGCTGCATATTGGTTGATAGGTGACAGCCGCAGCACGCGACAAAAAAGAAAGCTGCAGAAAAGAAGCGATCAGAGATTTTTAGAATGGGCATAACTCTAGAACTCGAGGTAGTGTGCTCGGATGACCAATTAGTGCAGGGATACTTGCAGGGGGCTATTCAGATCATTGCTTTCAGCAACTCGTTTTCCATCAACCCATACAAACAACTTGCTTTGCATGCCGGGAGTCGTTGAAGACCAATCTTTTTTCCAAAGAATATCGACGTCGTGGCCATGATATCGAAGGTCCCCAAGATAGAAGAATTTCCATTTTGTTTTTGGTAGCAAAGGGTGAATTTCAAAGCCGTCGCCATGGCTGCCCTGAAACCCAATGAGATCTTCAATGAGCACATCAGGAAACGTTGAGTGAAAATAGTCTTGAACATCCCCAAATCCTTTTCCCATGGCAGGCAGACTTTGCACAACGTCACCCCCACCAGGCATTCGATATCCTCCAGTGCGGGGCAGATACCACTCGCCAATACTGCGGCGTCGCCCATGGAGTTCGACATATTGGGTTATATGGTCGTACAGCAGCTGACGATCTTCTTCACTGATCTCGCTCCGTGTTGCTTTATAGTCCCGGAGGTACTTGGCATACGCTTTATAGACAATGGAGTTTTGAAAGGGCCATCCGCGTCCATTCCAGCCGTATGACATCTCATTAAAAAAATCATGTCGGTATTCAGTGGTGGACATGCCAAAAGGTTGCCGGAATCCCATCTCATCACCGAACTGCTTCCATGCAATGTCGTATTGACTGTCATCACGAGGGAGCATGGAAAAATACCACGGTGTGTAGCCAACCGTTTCTCGAACAAGGCTTAACTGATCGACAACACCTCCCGTATGTAGATTGTCTCCGGCCAGACGAGAATAGAAAAAAGGGTCATCGATCGATCCACGTTTTTTGTAAAAAACAAAGGCATCCTCAGGTGAAGGATGGTGCCACAGTGAATCAAGAATCTTTTCCTGAAGTTCGGATGCTCGCTTCGCGTACACATCAGCTTTTCCCTTGGAAGCGTGGTTGCCGTCTTCTACCGCCTGAAGGGAGTAGAGATTGGCAAGCGAATGAAGATTTCCGTACATATAACAATTCAGTGACGGACGGACCGTAAAACAGTTTGGATAGCTATTCGGATTCTTTGTTTTTCTTTCACCGTCTTTATCAATATACCAATCATGATTTCCGCCAAAAGGCTGCGGCTGCGTTTGATAATTATCGAGGTCAAAAGCCTGCGGATAGACAAACGGCTTGGTTTTCAAGCCTTCCTTGAATGCTGCTTGCCACCCTTTGCCATCTGTAAAGTACC
>PKCL01000451.1 GCA_002862165.1 Planctomycetaceae bacterium | reverse complement strand
CACAAAAATGTAATGATGATCAGAGCTAGTTCTCTCACGGCAACGTGGAATGCTGTCACGTATCTTCCATTTATATGCTTGCTTGGAACGCTGTTTCTTTCATCTCTAAATCTGAGCAACGTTTTTGCTAAACCGCATAATGAGGACATACAACCCGAGCAAATGAATTGGTCGGAGAATAACAAATACCAACAGCACCGCGGAACGGAACCCCTCCAACTAGCTTCCGTATTTCGGGACGATGAGGACCCGAATTATTTCTACGAAGAAGCCTCTAATGAAACATTCATGCAGGAGATGCAGGCAAACGGGCAGACACTTCATGTGCTTCCTCCAGTTGAACCACATAGACCAGTATTTTTGGATATGCCGTACGATGATATCAATGGATGCGACAGCTATGGAATGTCTGGCACTCAGAACAGAAATTGCTATGACAATTTATGGGCACCGCGTCCTTGGTGTTGGCAGATACTTCCAAATAATTTGATCTACACGAGCTATCTTGCGGGCCCCAAAGAACCACGTTTTGCAACGGTTTGGTACGACGATACTGGTCCATCGCCCATCCCTGGGCGTGGTAATGAACAAAACGGCTGGCTCTGGGACTCGACCCTTGGCGGAAGAGTTTCCATTCTTCGTTACGGCTCCGACACGGAATTACACCCGCAAGGTTTCGAAGTACAGTTAGAGGGCGCGGCTTTTGTACGACTTGACCCTGGAGATGAGCGTGATCTTCGGTCGGCCGATTACCGGTTTGGTATCCCATTGGTCTACGGCATTGGTCGTTGGCAGACGAAACTTGCGTACTATCACAATAGTGCACATATCGGTGACGAGTTCTTTATAAAGCATCCAAATTTCCCACGAGTGAATTACGTTCGTGATGTGTTCGTCCTAGGAAATTCATATTATATGTACGACTGGTTACGACTTTATGGTGAAGTCGGCTGGTCGTTCTTCAACGCTGGCGGGTCAAAACCGTGGGAATTCCAATTTGGTACTGAATTGATCCAGGCTAGACCAACAGGAATCCGTGGAGCACCATTTTTTGCTGTGAATGGAATGACTCGCCAGGAACTCAACTGGGGAGGAAATGTCTGTGCTCAAGTTGGATGGGCTTGGCGGGGATATCAAAGTGAAAAGCTTTTTCGGCTTGGCTTTGAATATCTATACGGTTCTGATCCTCAGTATGAATTTACAAAGACTGATGCAGCGACTGGACGAATTACTGCTTTGAATCAAAACCGAGCAGGCATTGGCATGTGGTATGACTTTTAATCACACGGGACACAGAGACAGAATGGGTGTAGATTTAGAGCAACTGATATAGCGGAAACCGGCAAATTAATAAGATAGACTTGACGTATGCCACTCCTTGCTATTGAGACAACCTGTGACGAAACGGCCGCGGCAATCATATCACCAGAGAGACACGTTCTCTCGAGTGTTGTGGCAAGCCAAGATGAATTGCATGCTCGCTGGAGGGGTGTTGTGCCCGAAATTGCATCTCGTGCACATGTTGAACGAATTATTCCTGTGATTGATCAGGCAATCCAAAAAGCAGATATTCGGAAAACTGAACTTAGAGCCGTTGCCGTAGCGATCCGGCCAGGTTTGATAGGATCTCTTCTCATTGGTCTCTCAGCCGGAAAAGCAATTGCTGGCACACTCCGTATACCACTAATTGGATATGACCATCTTGCTGCCCATCTCTATGCGAGCCGAATAGCATTTGGCAAAGAGCTCACTTATCCTGCGATCGGACTTGTTGCAAGCGGAGGACACACTGCTCTCTTCTATCTAAAAAACCCGGTTGCCCTTGAGACTCTCGGAGGCACAATCGATGATGCGATTGGTGAAGCCTTTGACAAAGTCGCGAGCCTCCTGGGCTTAGGGTATCCTGGCGGGCCTCAGCTTGAAAAATTAGCTCTCAAGGGTGATTCGCATTCGCATCGCTTTCCACGACCACTTGCAAAAGACTCTTCTCGCCTTGACTTCAGTTTTAGTGGTCTCAAAACTGCCGTGCGATACCAAATACAGCCACCAGGAATGACCTCTCCACGATGCCTAAGTGATCAAGAGCGTGCTGATCTTGCAGCATCTTTTCAGCAGGCGGCTGTCGACTCCGTCGTCGCAAAAGTAAGTCTTGCCATTCAAAAGACCGGCTGCCGTATTGTGGCAGTTGGTGGTGGAGTAACCGCAAACAAACTCCTTCGGACCGCCCTTGAAAAACTCGGGCACCAGCACTGCGCAAAGATTCTTATACCACCAATACATCTCTGCACTGACAATGCCGCAATGGGCGGAATTGGTTGGGAGCATATCGAACGCAATGAAATCGCTGATCTCGAACTTGATGTGCTTCCAAATGTTTATCGAAAAAAAAAGCAGCAACCTAAACGCCATGGCGCGTCTCATCAATAACTTCGACTTCTCCACTTACAACGTCATACATCATTCCAACAACTCCAAGACGCTGCTTCTTCACTTGCACCGTAACAGCCTTACTACCTTCAAGTAGTTTACGTACTACCCGAACAACATTTCGTCGGGCGACCGAATCAATAATCTCCTGATGAGATTTGCTTTTCAAAGCTGCAACGCCTCGACAGTCATCTTCATTAACCACCTTGGCTACCTCTCGAAGAATGCCTTTTGCGTGTACACATTCTGGTGCAAGAGACTGATCAGGACAGCAATAATCAGTTACTGACGACTCGATCGCACCACATCGTGTATGCCCCACCACAACAACTAATTTTGCTCCCGCCACGATTGCTGCAAATTCGATACTTCCGATTACTTCCTCAGTCGTAATATTGCCAGCCACACGAACACTCAACACATCACCGAGCCCAAGATCGAAAATTGCCTCTGCCGGTGAACGTGAATCAATACAACTTAATATCACTGCTAGAGGATGCTGACCCGTAGCCGTTGCGGTCCTCTGCCTCTCCATACTCCTTTTAAGCGGCTCCCCGTCACGAAATCGATTATTACCCTCCAGCAACATAGCAAGTACTTCAGATGGACTTGCGGCCTGCTGCACCTCATGGCTTGAGTGCTCAACAAACCGTATCTCGTCATGAAGGTTAGGATAGCGGGTTCCAAAGCCGACCAGACTCAGCTGTACCCAGCGAGCGGGCGCTCCGGTCTTCTGAAAGTCAGATAAAAGATCGATCACATCCGGATCAATATAATCTGCATTTGAAGCATCGATGAGAAGGGTTCCTCCGGGTGGAACCTCGTACAACACCGATTGCAATGCGGCACGATTAAAGAACGTCACTTGGTTCGCCAACTCAACCCGAATAACATTTCCCGAGGCATGACGCTCAAGTTTTTTAATAAGAGGGCGTCGATAATTAGAGTGCAAGATAAAGATAATACT
>PKCL01000167.1 GCA_002862165.1 Planctomycetaceae bacterium | reverse complement strand
GTCCAGGTAACCCGAGACCACCAAGTACTCGAAGACCTGGTGCAGATGAAAAAAGTCCGACGGCATCGGTTACTCTCGAAACCGTCTGTAAGACTGATGGGGAAAGCCGTACGATCCATCCATTGGGTTCCGTACTTGTCGAACCGCTGTCATCGCTAAAGGCACCAATCCAATCAGTAGCTGGTGAACCAGCGGATAAATCAACCGAGGATGAAGACTCGGCTACTGTTTCGAACCAATCAGCTGAGACCGTGTCGTAACCAACGGGAGCAACCGTGAGAAGATATCGAGGCTCGAGTTGCTCAACACGAAAATTACCCCCCGCAACTGAAGCGCGTTCGAGTCGATTTTGGTCGCGTCGTCGCCAGAATTGAGTTCTCACCGAATTGCGATTCGGAAAAAAAGTTTTCATGCTTCAGAACCTTTCTGATTACTGTGCGTAGAACTAAAAAGAATTCACTAATTTGTTGTTTGGTCCCATTTTTTTTCGTGCACTTTCTGTGCCAATTTAGGCATTGCGCCCAAACGCTTTAAGCTATCAAAGCTAGAAATCCGGTTCTTTTGATAGAAAAATAATGGTGCCTGCCCTCTCGTCCAGGTTTCACAAGCGCCCACTCTGAGACATTCAACACCCAATTGCAGCAAATTGCTCAAGGGCGTTGCAAAATGCGGCAACAACTCTGTCGTGTCGTATCAAAATGCGACCGCTTCAAAAATTAAGCGTAATCGTGCATACTTGGGGGCGTCCGAAAATTTGCGAGTTGTGAGTGTACTCATTTTGAGAATATTTGCTGCGATTTCCTTCCTTTTTGTTAGAGGAGTGCCCCCTCCGTGTTCAGAAACTTAAGCACCATTGGTTTGCCACTTTCAGGAAGACCGAGTGAACTCATAGAACTGGCTTTATCTTTTGGCTTTGACGGCATGGATATCGACATCCTTGATTTCTGCCAGCAGGCTGAGATTTATGGTGTGGACCATGCTCGACGACTTATGGTGAGTGCGAGGCTACAGGCCTCTTCGATCCATCTCCCAATTACACTTGCCGGAGATGATGCGACGTTTGCATCTGAAGTTGAGCAACTTCCAAAATTATTCGAGATGGCCCAGGCAACTGAATGCAGTCGAGCCACAGCAACAATTGTCCCTGGCTCAAACGAACATTCGTTCAAAGATTTGTTTGAGCTTCACAGAAGCCGTCTTGACCAGATTGGAAATATGGCATCAAAGCATGATGTTGCAATCGGACTTGCTATTGTTCCAGAAGCTGAATGTAGGGCAGATTTTTCAAATCAATTTATCTATAACTACGAAGGTCTACTCGGTCTTATCTCAAGTTCACACGAGTCTATTGGAGCCGTTATTGACAACTGGTCTCTTCACCTTACTGGAGAATCCACATCAATAATTTCACAATTGCCAGCAAAGCGTATTGTCGAATTACGTGTCTCTGATGCCCCTTCAGACGTATCGGCCAACGAACTCATCGCAAACCAGAGGCTCATGCCAGGTGAAACTGGAGTGATTAATTGTGTTGAACTTCTCCAAACAGCAGAGAAGGCTGGCTTTGAAGGTCCTGTTACACCGTGGGCCACACGGGCAACGCTCAAAGGTATTGGTCGGGAAAGAATTGTGCGTTTAGCGGGTGATCGCCTTGAGACATTCTGGAAAGATGCTGGTCTGCCTATCGAGCCCCGTTGGTTTACTCCAGCTGCTACTGACGAGCAATCTGTCTCTGATGCCGAAGTTTTAGGTCTTCCTAACGAAGAATCTGATAAATCTCCGGAGTCAAATAAAGCGGAAACTGCTGACGCTTAATGATCAGCTTCAGCACACATTATTACCTGTAAGCAAACAAACTACGAATCAAGATTCGTCTCACTGTCTTTCATTTCCTTGGTGCAGAGGCTTTCCGCCGAGTCCGCTTGTTTCAGTGTTTTCATGCAATGAGCGCCACGACTTCACACACAGGTACTCTCTAAACGGCTGCCCATCACAAAACATGTTTCGAGCAAAAGCGTTCTTGTGACTTTAGTTAAGCCGGCTTGATTCTCAGCTACGCCCACGGCTATGCGCCCTCACGCACCCAGACAACACGAGGAGAGCCCGCACCGCCCACAGCTGATCCACGAATAAATTCTGAAACATACCGAAGACTTCGGCCAGGACGATCCGGATCCCGGAAACTATCTCCCTTTTGCAAAATTGGAAGCAGATCAGGCATACTGCCAAAAGCACGAGCTCCTGCAGCCTGACACGGGTACCAATAACCCTTGGCTTCTGGACCCACAAGATAGAACTCTGGATAGCAGTGACCCTCAACCCAGACTGTTCTCGCAGGAATACCAGCTGCTCTTGCCATTGCAATAAACAAACAAGTGAGTTCTTCGCAGTCTCCCCATCCGTCCTTGAGAGCACGAGCAGCTCCCTTTAGCTCACCATTACGGTATTCCACACGCTGCCGTACAACATCATAAATTGACTCGACCTTTTCCCAACCTTCTTTTCCCTGTGTTGTTTCACGCATGAGGCGAACAATTGAAGTGTGACGGCTTTCGATGTATGGACTTGGTCGGAGAAACAATCTGACATCACGATCCGACCGAGTCGGTAGCTTTAGGTCGTTGGTTGTATGTGGTGGCAATATGGCGGAGCGTTCTAATTCATACGTTACGATTGCGCGTGCCTCCCTCCCAGCAGGCAGATCAGGGATTTCGACAATCATTTGCCGAGCTGCGTTATCCACATCTCGGAAACGTAACCGACGCACATCAGTAGTAGTATCTTCCTCAACGATTCGTACTCGCTGCTCCGGCCAACCCTTTGGAACCGGCAGAGTTGCATAAATATCACGACATCGACCACCCTCTGCGACAACGCGAACACCGACTCGATAACGCTGGATTCCTGTGGCACCGAATCGGGGAGCGTGGATGTCTAGGGGCTCTTCCTGGAACTGACCAACGACATGACTGCCCAGCAAGAAACTGCCGCAGGCTGCAGAAAGAACTTGTAGAAGTTCCCGGCGACGAAGATCCCCTAGGCTTTGTATTCGTGTCAAAAATTGCGGCATATTGGAGCAATCGGCAAGTCTTAGCCTGTCCGACACCAAACTTCCGCTGGGGTGCGATTGGGAAGTCTGGGGAATGAGTCTTTACCTATTCGTCGTACGCGATACACATCAATTGTTCAGCATTGCCGAGCCTGCTAGACTCCAACGCTTGGCTCAGGTGAAAATTCTGCTGAAAATATCAGCAATTAGAATTCTCAGTGAGTTTATTTATTCAACACATTCCTCTAACCCCGTGAACGTATGGTCAACCGAAATCTTATCCGTGAACTTGATCTGGGAGATGAACTCGAGCAAGAAATTGATCTGGCAATGGGCGGAAGTGACGCCGCCGAT
>PKCL01000271.1 GCA_002862165.1 Planctomycetaceae bacterium | reverse complement strand
AAGTGAGTGCCATTGGTTCCAAATTTCTTAATGAGCACACGTACTTTGTCACTTGGTTGTGCTCCAACGCTTAGCCAATAATCGACTCTCTCTGCCTTAATGGTGCAACGGGCATTGGTATCCGGCACACTCGGATCGTAGGTGCCAAGTTCTTCAATAACTCGACCATCACGGGGTGTTCGACGGTCGGTTGCACAAATTCTATAAAATGGACGGTGTGTCCGTCCCATTCGTTTCATACGAATTACCACTGCCACGGTTTCAATGCTCCAAATTCTGAATTGGTTGTTATCGATTTCACATACGTTGACCAATAATGGCGATGTTCGGATGTGAGCAGTCGCAGATGCGACGAGCCTTCTAAGGTACACCACAACGCGTTGTAAAATAAGGTGTAGTGGACTTTTTTCCCGTTACGGCATGAATTGTGACGAAAATCCAAAAGACCTCGATACTGTTTGGAAATTAGCCATGCGTTCCACGTTTCCGGCGACGGGCCTCTTTTTCTCGCTGTTTTTTGAGTTTTCGCCGCTGTTCTGCGGTTAATCGCTTCCCTGTATCGCCTTTCGGTCGCCCGAGTCTGCCTGACGGATCACCCATCGCAGACTGCATCTTCTGGACCTCGCGCATTCGATCCTTCATGCCGAGGCCTGCCATCCCCTTCATCATTGAGGCCATTCCATCGAATTGTTTCACGAGGTCATTCACTGCTTGCGGCTCGACTCCGGCTCCAGCTGCAATCCGCCTTCTACGTGTTTGGTCGATAACGCGTGATGGATTACGTTTTTCTTCCGGCGTCATAGAGTCGATGATGCCAAACAGACGATTCACGTCTTTTTCAAGGTCGGCACCTGCCAGCATATCCTGCATTCCTCCCATACCGGGAATCATACCAATCACTTTTCCAAGTGGGCCGAGTCGCCGAGTCTGGAGCATCATCTTTTTAAAATCTTCAAGTGTAAATTCACCTGACTTGAGACGATCTTCTTGGCGTTGCATCTCATCTTGATCAAATTTTCGCTGAGCTTCTTCAACAAGACTGACGACGTCACCCATGCCTAGAATTCGACCAGCCAGTCGGTCAGGGTGAAACTCTTCAAGAGCATCAACTCCCTCACCTGTACCCATAAACTTGATCGGTACGCCAGTGACACTTTTTACTGAGAGCGCTGCACCACCCCGTGCGTCGCCATCAAGTTTGGTCATGATGACGCTATCAATTTCTAATGCTTCATTGAAAGCTTTTGCGCTTGAAACCGCATCTTGCCCAGTCATTGCGTCAACAACTAAAAACACTTGATCTGGTGAAACTGTTCGATCAATTCGTGATAATTCGGCCATCAACTCTTCGTCGATAGAAAGTCGGCCAGCCGTGTCAAGAATGACGACATCTGTACCATCTTTTTTCGCTTTTTTCACACCAGCATTACAAACAGCGACAGGGTCAGACTGGTCGTGAGGAGTATGTACTGGTATGCCGAGTTGCTCGCCAAGTACTGAAAGTTGCTCAATGGCTGCAGGCCGCTGCAGGTCAGCAGCAACAAGCATGACGCTCTGTCCTTGTTCTTTCAGGCGATGAGCAAGTTTGCCACATGTCGTAGTTTTTCCAGATCCCTGAAGACCACACAGCATGAGAATAGTGGTGCCATCTGATCGAAAAGGAATCTCGTGGTTGACTGGTCCCATCAGGTTGACTAGTTCACGATGCACGACGCCAATGAGTTGTTGGGCTGGATCGAGTGCATCGAGCACCTTTGATCCGATTGCATCCACAGAAACACGATCAAGAAATTTTTCAACAACGTCGTAGGCGACATCTGCTTCAAGAAGCGCTGTTCGAACGTCACCGAGACCCTCGCGCATATTCGATTCAGTAAGTTTTCCTCTACCACGGAGCGAGTTGATAGCAGAAGTTAACGAATTGGAGAGATTGTCAAACATGACAATAAGTATAGCTACGGATACCGATAAAAATGAATCGGTTCAGAGAAATTGACCCAAAGACAGCTCCATACGACGACGAACCGCTCGTATCAGGAGCGAACACCCATTGCGTCGCAATACCCGATGCGTGGCCGGCAAGAGCGGTGCATCGTCGTATGGAGCTGTAAGTCCCTTGAATGCGTCAGGAGAAAGTTCCGGGGTCACTCATAACGGGCGTTGGACTCATTGTTGGGTCAATAGTTGGGCCAATAACAGTGCCGCTCTCGATCCCACCTTCACAGCATGGTGACGAATTTCCACATGGTTCACAACCACGAGGAGCGGCTCCGCAAGGCTCACAAGGTGAACTGCAAGGTGTGTTACAGCCGTTTTGATAAAGCCCTTTACTTGTATTCCGAAATTCAAGAAATGATGGTCTTCGGCAACTGTTCCCGCAGCAACTACTGCATCCTGGCAAAATGACCAAGCAGCCAATCGCAGTCAGCAGACAGATAAAACGCGTCATGGGGAGTCTCCCGGAGAATCGAAATGAAAGCCACGAGGGCCTCATGTGACTGGTGTGCATCGAAACAGCAGATGCAATCAACCAATCTCACTCAAGAACCCTACCCCACGCTTTCTTGACGTGACGTTATCTTTTTGGTCACCGCACCGATTTTTCCGTGCTAGGTTTGAGGGTGATCGTTAATGTCTACGAAAACCGCATTGTTTAACAAACAATCTATTTATTAATGATTGAGATAGTTTTGAGAAATCCTTCGAGTGGGCTTTGGTTCAATGCTTCTTAAAAGAATTCTAATACAAAAAACAAATTTATATCGATTACGCGGATTATCTGGACTCGTGGTGGTCATCGGATGCGTCGCGGGTCTTGTAAATTCTGCTACCGCTTGTGCAGCCGTGCGTCAAACATGTAGTGACCCAGAAATCTGGGTCTTTAGTACCAGGCATCTGCCAGGAATTTGTAAACTGCCGACAGTTGTCAACCCGTCTGTTCAGCGGTATGAGTCAACATCCTGTCGATGGTTGTCTGATGATCTTGGAAAGTTGTTGGGAGGGAAAGGACCTCTCATCATTTTCTTACACGGGAACCGTTATGACGCGTATTCGGCAAAACAGCAGGGAATTCAGTTTTCCAGACGCTGTGATGCTCTTACCTCCCATGGTGTCGATACACAGATGATGATTTATTCTTGGCCTAGTCAACAAGATGGATGTTTGTTGAAAGACGGTCGTTCAAAGTATCGTCGATGTTTTACGGAAGGTCATTATTTAGCATGGTTACTCGGTCAAATATCACCGGAACGTTCTGTAGTGTTTATTGGTTATAGCTTTGGTGCACTCATTACACTGGAGGCACTTGAGGATCTGGTTGCAGCAGAAACTGCAGGTCGCCAAGTAAGTCCATGGCAGTATCGGCCAGGAGATACCAGACTCATTTTTGTAGCGCCAGCAGTGCGTTGTGA
>PKCL01000384.1 GCA_002862165.1 Planctomycetaceae bacterium | reverse complement strand
AATATTTTTGAAAAAGACATTTGGGCAGCTTTTTCCAAAATCTTATCACTGAAGCAAAGCTGGTGGCTGAAAAAAACTAGTCGCAAGGCCGTTAAATTTTAAGTAGTTATAGAAATATCTATGCTGCAATGGGTGTGCAGGAGTCCGTTAGTCAATGAAACCGAGGCTCACAAATATATGCCACTGTATTTCAAGCGTGTTGATATTCTTGGAAAGATTCTAAGGGCACTCACATTTACTAGCACAGTAATCTTTTTGGCATCTGATTGACATAAAAATTACTTACAGTTGAACGTTGTAAATGCAGCTCACTCCCCTTGGAAGACACTGATTGCTAGAGCAAAGATTTATCTCGTCTTATCCCTAACCAGTGGTAAAAAGTTTGTCTTCCATACATCTGAACAATATGCTGGTTCAAAGTGCCCTAAAATCTTTTTTTGAGAACTTTTTATAGAATCACGAAGAGTAATATCACCCTGTTGAAGACATTTGATTTTTTCACGTGCCTCGGCGTAGTTTTTACACATCCCAGGTTGGTCAATTCCACCTAAAGACTCGAGTAAGCCACCTGACAGATAGATAAGTGGTTGTCCGGCGACAATCGCTTCGATTGGATGATAATGAAGATGTCGTGGTTCTTGTGAGTGATAGAACATGCAGAAACAATCACGAAAAAGTCGATCGAGGGTTTCTTGGGGTACATAACCTAGTATCGCGGGATCACGGGTTGTTCCCGGTATTTTGACACCTGAAAGACTTTGTTTGCCAGCTATGCAATGTGGCATGTCACCTAAATGTTTTTTAAACGTTAAATAGATGTGTTTGTAATATTCAATCTGGTCTATGTTCGGACAAATAAACAAAACCCGGTTGTCACATCCATTCCAACAATTTGCCTTGTCAAACATTACCTGAGGTACTGCTAAGGGCAAGAAAACTGACCGAGCTTTGAGGAATTTCCGCTCATGTGAAATGATTTCTTCGTATGCAGATGCAAGATAAATTCGCTTACGAGCCCTAACCATCTCGTGCATAACTTTATTGTGATATCGAATTCGATTGCTACCAGGTAACCTAGACAAGATATTTGCATGCAACCTTCCTATTCTTGCAAATGTTGTTGAGAATGATTTTACATTAAGAGAATTGCTTGGGATGTGTTTAGTCGCTGACTCGTAGTCTAAAGCCCCAGCATGACCAAAGGCTCGCATAAATATTTTTCCATTAAAGGCTCTTAGCAGGTAATAAAGGCCTGGGAAATGAAAGGCCGATATCACCGTCTCGAAATGATCATTAAGTAAGGATGCAGTTTTTTTCGTGAAAGGCTCATCGTAAAAATTTATGTTGTTAAGTTGATGAAGATCATCGGTAGGTGTTGTCAGTGTTGAGTCATAAAAATCAGTGACTGTTGCCGTTCGACTATTACCACCAGTAGGAAGATGTTTTGGCACAAAGACTTCAAATCCAAGATCAATCAACATCGGGACTTCCCACTCCATGAGTGTTGTATGATTCAGTAACCAAAGTATTCGATTTTTTTTGTTATTACGTCGCATCATTAACTTTTTGTAAGTGGTGACAACGGATAGCTGGAAAATGGAACAAGCTTTCAGGACATCCCTTGTTTTGAGACTTTTTGGGTCCCTTAGCCATATTAAAAATCTCCAATAAATTTGATTATCTATTGCCGACACAGATAATATTGTTCAACCAACACTCAATCTCTACCTTATAAAAAGAGCTGGGAGCAGACCTGCAAGGTAGAATACAGATTATCTTTGCAAGAAGAGGAGATAATTATGGGGTGGTTTTTATTAGTTATTATTTTAATTTATCTAGCAACCAGACCAGCCGCTGATCTGAAAACGAAAAAAGCCTCAAAACATCCTGTGTTCCGAGACTTCTTGAGAGAGGCTAGTGGGCGATACAGGGTTCGAACCTGTGACCCCCAGCTTGTCGAGCTGGTGCTCTAACCAACTGAGCTAATCGCCCGGGTCTGAAGTTTAATTCTGACTCCCAGTTCATTTCCGTCAACCCGCTAATCAGATGAATCTTCAAAATGGTGTGGTACACTCGTCTTTGGTGATACCGTGATGGCCACGATATTGCCAATATTGCCAGATTGGACTCAGCTTCGTTGAATCACCTTCTTTCCGTCCTGAAACGCTTTGAACTGCGGTCAACAGGAAAGTGGTTTCTTCTTTCGGCCATCATCGGCCTGGTGGCCGGCCTTGGTGCCATAGGGTTTCACGCAATAGGGCAGGCAGTCCAGTTTACAGCCCTTCAGCAAATTGCAGGCTTTCACCCCCGTGAAGCAGAAGCGGAAGGTGCCCTCTTTGAAGAAATGCCTGATGAGGTTAACCAACAGGCTGAGAATACTCATGAGCCAGAGGACCATAGTGGGTTTCGCCCATGGCTGCTTGTCCTTGTGATGGCCGGTGGTGGACTTGCCTCCGGAGTGCTTGTCTACACCTTCGCTCCAGAAGCAGAGGGTCACGGAACGGATGCAGCAATTGACGCCTTCCATAATAAGCGTGGTGAAATTCGTGGTCGTATTCCAATTATTAAAACGATTGCATCCGCAATTACCCTCGGTACCGGTGGGTCTGCCGGGCGTGAAGGACCAATTGCACAAATTGGTGCCGGGTTTGGTTCATACTTAGGGGGTTTACTCAAACTCCCTGCACGTGACCGCCGTATTATGCTCGCCGCCGGCATGGGTGCTGGTGTTGGTGCAATTTTTCGTGCACCACTCGCCGGTGCAGTGTTTGCAGGAGAAATCCTCTATCGGGATGCCGATATCGAAAGTGATGCGATTGTTCCAGCTGCTATTTCTTCAGCAGTTGCCTACTCGGTGTTCTGCCTCTGGCTTCCTCCATCACTTCGCTTTGTGCCACTTTTTGGTGCAAACATTCGATATGCAATCGACTCACCGCTGGAACTGCTGCCGTACGGTGCTATGGCTATCGTACTCGCACTTGCCGGCGTGCTGTACATCCAGACGTTTTACGGCATTCATCATCTTTTCAAAAAATTGCCAGTCCCTCCACATGTCAGGCCACTTATTGGCGCAACTCTCGCTGGGCTTATTGGCATTGGTCTCTGGTTTGCCTTTGAACAAAACCATGACGCACTCGCTGTGCTTGGAAGTGGTTACGGTATTCTTCAGAAGCTCTTTACCTCCGGTGAGACAGTAGGTCCTTTGCTCCTTGTTACCGTTGCACTTGTCAAGATTCTGACAACCTCGCTGACAATTTCATCAGGTGGTTCAGGCGGTGTCTTTGGCCCATCAATGGTGATTGGTGGCTGTCTCGGTGGGGCGGTCGGGATCGTTTTTCATGCCCTGTGGCCCGACCTTGTAAAACAGCCAGAAGCTTTTGCCATTGTCGGTATGGCCGGTTTCTTCTCAGGGTGTG
>PKCL01000331.1 GCA_002862165.1 Planctomycetaceae bacterium | reverse complement strand
TGCTCTCTACGGTCGTTATGGTGTGAGTCCAAGTGACGTGTTCAACAGCAACGGGATCACCATCCGACCTGAAGTACAGCAACTCGTTATGGATCTTAATGCGAAGTCTGGTGTCCCATCTGGTGTCCCGGGAGTGTCCCAGCCGTTAGGAAGTGCTCCAGCCGGTCTTCCCACTACAAGTGCTCCTATACCGAATGCTATCCAGCCATCTACTTTTCAGGCGCCACCGCCGATCGTCCCCATTCGGCCATCGTCTTAAGTCGGTAGTCGAGAAGATAAAGTAACCAGCGTTATGATGAAGGCTTGGATTCAAGGATCCCAAGTCGATAAAGCTGCGGTACCGCCTGGGATAAAAATCGTGCACAAGCTTGCTCTACTACTTCTCGACGAATTTTATCATCTGTAATAGGCTTTCCATCTTTTTGAATTGAACGCTCATTTTTTGACAGTTGTGCAAGTACTCGATCCGCTAAGTTATTTTTACCAGCCTCACTTAGTTCGTAGAGTATCGCGGCATCAAAGTCGCTGAGCGAGTAGCCTGTACCGGTTGCCGCGCAGGCAAGCGATACAGGACGCCCACTAAGTTGTTCATTCCTGAGTATGAACTGATTGAAGGGTAAGGGAATGAAAAGATGTTCGGGTATATTTTCTGGCGATGGTGGAACTGGGCCAGCAGCAACTTCGAAAAGACCCATCGCCACACCAGCATCGACGGCACGAATGATATCAGCTGGTACGTTATCATTAAGTTGTGCATGGCTGAGAATTTCTGCAAGGGGTAATGTATCTTGAGATAGTGTTGCGAGTAGGATCTCGTAAAGTGGACCTTGGACTGTCGAACTCACAACACCAAGATTGATTTTATGCGGTAATTTTATGTCATTACGCACTGCTCGAAAGTACAGATTATCAATTAATCGAAGTCTATCTTCTACGTTTTCAATCACCTGTGGTTGCTTTGAGTAGATGTCCCAACGGAATGCTGTGTTCGCACAGAAATCTTTGTGCGACTCAGTGACAAGTCGATTATTGGTTGTTCGAAAAAGGTCTTGGAACTCAGGGCGAACGCACAAATCCCAGAAGTTCGTATGAATTGGGAGGCTACCCACAAACGCCATTTCAACTGAGTGAAACATTGCGGCTACCTCTGAAAAATAAAAACTTGTCCAATGTTCATTGAGGTACTCATGGGCTAAGTATCGTAAGTCTTGCTTCAATAGACTATCGACGTAGGCTGCAGCCTGAGGGTTATCCTCGAAATACTTTGCCTTCTTATCACGGATGAACACAAGGTAATTGAGTGCATCACGAATTCGCTGTGTGGTGTCGCCCTGCCTGAGTTGGGCATACTGACGAAGAATTCCCCGTATGGGCTGGAGATGAGCCCATCCAGGCATTGCATTGTAGCTGACTAAAAGAAGCCCACCTGGGGCAAGATGATTTTTGGCAATACGAAGTATCTGTTCCCGTACCTCCGGGGAAACCCAACTGAAGACACCATGGAGCGATATGAATTCAAATGTTCCAATGTCTTTTGGTAGGCTTACAAAATCAGAATGGATTGCCTTTGCATTATTCAATCCACCAGCTGAGATAATTTTATCTACTGTTTCAATATGGCTCGGATTAATATCAATGCCAACAAACTCACCTTGTGGATTTGCTGCTGCAAGTGTGGTTAAAGAATTTCCGAGTCCACACCCAAGTTCGAGGTAGCGAAAGTTATCAGTGGTTGCCGGAGGAATAACACGATTGAGTGACGCAGCATATCGTATCGCTGTGGGTGACATGTGCGGGTAAAACCCTGGGATGTAGTCAAGGTCCGTGATATAGCCAGTTGCTGTTGTCATTTGTTGTTTGATTTCTTGAAGGAAAACCTAAAGATCAGGTTGCCGAAAAAGAATAACACGTCTGTTTTAATATGCTACAAATTCAAGGCTTTAGGTAGATTTCTATCGGCGTGGACGAAATTAGCAGGTTGAGGGTACATTTCCTCGAAGGCGTTCCTAACAGTGGCTTGGTTGAACTGTTTCTGAGGGTTTTGAGATGCCAAAGCGTGGCTTTATACCAGAATATCTAGTTTCCGATCTTATGGCAGGGGTTGTTGTTTTCCTTGTGGCGTTGCCGCTCTGTCTTGGCGTGCCCTTAGCTGCACGAGCACCATTATTTTCAGGCATTGTCGCCGGGATAGTGGGCGGTATTGTCGTCGGAGGATTAAGCGGTTCTCGCACGAGTGTCTCAGGTGGTTCGCCAGCGTTGATCGCTATAGTCTCTGCCCAGACAACAGCCCTTGGTGGATTTGATGGATTTTTGACGGCAGTTTTACTGGCGGGAGTTATTCAGATAGCTTTTGGCTTGCTCAAAGCAGGATTTATTTCCTCATTTTTTCCAACGAGTGTGATTAAAGGACTGCTCGCAGCGATTGGTATCATTATTATCCTGAAGCAACTTCCGCATTTGATCGGCTATGACATAGACCCAATCGGTGAAATGTCATTCAATCAGCCAGACCGCGAGACAACTTTTTCTGACTTGCCAAAGTCAATCAAGTATTTCTTACCGGGTGCTGCAACCGTAGGTATTGGTTCACTCCTTTTGGTCATAGCGTGGGATCAGATTAGCTGGCTACGGAAAACGCGGATACCGGGTCCGCTTATTGCAGTGGTTGGTGGTACTGCTGTGAATATACTGCTCAAACGTATGGGAAGTCCTTGGGCCATTGGCCCGACGCATCTCGTTTCAGTTCCACTGCCAAATGGTCCAGAGGGATTGTTGGGCTTAATAACATTCCCTGATTTTTCGAGCCTCGCGGATTCGCGGGTTTATGTATCCGCTGCAACGATTGGTATTATCGCTAGCCTCGAATCACTTTTGGCGATTGAGGCAGTTGACAAAATTGATCCACGACAGCAACGTACCCCTCGGAATCGAGAACTTTTAGCACAGGGGACGGGTAATATTATCTGTGGCCTGCTTGGTGGGCTACCGGTGAGTGCAGCAGTTATTCGCGGTACCGCAAACGTCAATGCTGGGGCAAGAACACGTTTTGCCACCGTTTCACATGGTCTTCTGCTGTTGTTGTGCGTGCTGCTTCTTCCCGCCTGGCTCAATGAAATACCTTTGGCAACCCTTGCTGCTATTTTGATTAAGACGGGTTACAAATTGACTAATTTGAAGCGTTACTATCAGTTGTGGCAGGAAGGGTATTCTCAATTCATACCATTTGTTGCCACCGTCCTGGCAATTGTTCTGACAGACCTTTTGGTTGGTATAGGTGTCGGCCTGATCTGCAGTATTATCTTTATCTTGCACTCTAATTATCGACGCCCTCTTATTAAAAAACTTGAGCGTCATGCCTCGGGAAATGTTATTCGGGTTGAGTTGGCGAACCAAGTGACGTTCTTTAATCGTGCCGCAT
>PKCL01000251.1 GCA_002862165.1 Planctomycetaceae bacterium | reverse complement strand
AGTGGTACTCCCATCGCCTTGGCAGTATTCCGGCCAAGATGTTGATCTGGAAAAAAAAGAACTCGCTTCGTCCTGGCGAAGGCCCATTCAAGAACAGCACGGGCATTGCTTGATGTGCATACGATACCACCATTTTGACCACAGAACGCTTTGAGGCTGGCGGCAGAATTTATATACGTAACAGGTGTAATATCATTCGTATCTATGACTTCACCAAGGTCAGCCCATGCATCTTCTACCTGCTCGATTGCTGCCATATCAGCCATTGAACAGCCCGCTGCTGTATCAGGAAGCACAACATCAACGCGATTGCCCCCCCGTTCTGCAATTTGCTCTGGACGATTGACGAGAATGTCTGCTGTTTCTGCCATAAAGTGAACACCACAAAAAACGATGGCCTCACAGTCGCTTCTTTCAGCTGCAGATTTTGAAAGCTGGTAACTATCACCTCGTAAATCTGCATGGGCAATCACTCCATCCTGCTGATAATGGTGTCCCAAAATCAGCACGCGCGAGCCAAGACGTTGTCTGACTTCGTCAATCCGACGCGACAGAACGGCATCATCAAGCTTGCGATATGCGTCTAACGGACCAGCCGAAAGAGGCTCATTCGTTGGTGTTTTTACTCTCATCATGACTACAGTATAGGCTCTCGCGGCTGTCTCTGTGCGGCGACCGTCTTGCATCTTATACTCTTTACCTACTGTTGGAGTGAACGAGAGGACCAGCCACTCGCGTGTTGGCCACCGTTTCCGTAAAAACCCTTTCACCGTTGCACAGAAGGCTGGCGAACGTCCATGGCGAAAAAGATCGCAAAGAAAAAAGCAGCAAAAAAAACCACAAAAGCTGCAAAAAAAACTACTAAAACAGTGGCAAAGGCTGTAAAAAAAACTGCCAAGAAAAAGGCTGCAAAAAAAGTTGCCAAGAAAAAAGCAGTAAAGAAAGTTGCCAAGAAGGTTGCCAAAAAGCGGGCAACCCGAAAAAAGGTTGTCAAAGACGTCCGCTTGAAAGCGTATTGGGGCGTCTTCAACTCCGGACTGAAGCGTCTCGCTGTCTTTGAATATGCAGACAAACGTGCTGCTGAAAAGAAGGCGAAAGAACTCGCGAATGGACCGAAGGGCAATCACTTCATCCAACTCGTCAAAGAACCAATCACTGAGGCGTGATCATTCCTTGTGGGGCTACACAATCAGGTGCTAGCCCCACAGGCATGTGCTAGCCCCACGGGGATTGCCAATCACCCCACGCATCCAAGTAGCGTGCTAGTCCCGGTGACTCTTTTGCTTTATTTCGAACCCAAGTATGGGCTGATTCAATAAGCGACTGCTCATCGGCGAGCGAAATTGCTCCCGCGACCACACGGCTTCTCAGATACACGAAATATGTATCGAGTACATCGCTTCGACAATAGTCGTGAATTTCTCGTGCCCGGCCTCCATCCCAGAGATCTTGCACCATATGCCCAGCAACGTCGAGCTTTCCTGGCTTGCCAATAAGATTGGCAGCAAGCGAAAGCCCTCCAACAAATCGGCTTGCACCGTTATTCGTTAAAAATTCATGCAAATCGAGATGTGCCGAACTGTTAAATCGATTCCGTGGTTGTTCAAAACTACGAGCATTTTCGGCAATCCACTCGGGTATTCCTATGCCATAACGAAACGCACAAACTTCAAGGAGCGGCATATCAAAACCACGACCGTTAAATGAAACAAGCTGTGGCTGGTCATTTTTTCTCCAACCTTCCCAAAACAGTCGGACAATTTCATGCGGACGTGACATTTCTTCATCAAGAGCAACGAGGTCGATCAATGAATAGTCTTCCGCAACTGTGGCCACAACCAGCGACACTGGAAGCTGAAATGTATATGGAATAAAGTCCTTGCCATTGCGTTCAAGAAGTTCGGCTCGGTATCGTTCGACGGCTTCAGCTGGTGTGGGTTTTTCTCCTGGGTAACGAATTTTTGCAATAAGATCACCATCTGCTGCTGACTCTATATCAAAAATGAGTCGTGCTATTCTTCGTTTTGCCATTCAAAACTCTCCTTCTAATCTGAGTTGGCAGCTGGGCGATGATCGTCATGAAAATTTTAGGGTTTTCATACCCCTTTCTCTTCCTCTGCATACCTAAGTCGAGGAAATTCGAGGCCATCTACATTCAAGACCCTCTATCGGCTCCGCAACGGCAATCTGTCGACCTGTTGCGATTGCCCATTGAGTAACATAAACATCATTACTGTATTTGATCGAGTGGAACTGGTGATTGCTGTTTGTCAGATTCGACCACGGCCGAGAGCACCCTCTGAGTCTCATACGCATCGGCAAAATCAGCAAGGGGCACCACTGGCTCACCGCCACCGATCACGGTCAACATGTCCGCGGCCTGATTAATAAAGCTGTGTTCATATCCAAGGATATGTCCTGTAGGCCACCATGATGCCGCGTAGGGATGGTTGGCGTTGCCATCGGTGACATTAATCGTGCTCCAACCCTGCAACTCAGTCGGGAGTGTTGCGTCGTACCAATCGAGCTCATTCATACGTTCAAAATTAAATCGGATTGCCCCGTTTTCACCATGTATTTCCAGACGATTTGTATTTTTATACCCCGTAGAGAGACGCGATGCCTCAAACGTGGCCAAAGCACCACTCGCCATTTTGGCAATAAACAGCACGATATCATCGACTGTGCTTGCACCCTTTTTCTGACTTGTCGCTGCGCCCTTTCCAGAAATTTCACCACCACCGCCCTCTAGAATCACTCGTTCTTTGATCACCGTTTCCATCATGGATCCAACCACCTCGCTGATTTCATCGCCGGTGATAAACCTTACGGTGTCAATAGTATGGGCGCAGAGGTCACCCAACGCTCCGGATCCAGCCACATCACCCTCGAATCGCCACATCAGCGGTGTATCCGGTCCGGCCCAATCTTGAAGATAGCAGCCTCGAATCTGATAAATTCGACCGAGTTTCCCCGCCGCACACAATTGATGAGCGAATGCTATTGCAGGACACCTTCGATAATTATACCAAACAAATGTTTTTCCAGTCGCCGTCTTGGCAGCTTCCACCATCTGACGAGCATCGCTCAACGTTCCCGCCAGCGGTTTTTCACAGGCGACATGTTTTCCAGCCTCAAGTGCCGCAATCGTGTGCTCGGCATGCACATTGTTGGTGGTCACCACATCAACCAGATCAATCGCTTCAGAGTGAACGGCTGATTTCCAATCCGTTGCGCAGTGCTGCCAACCCCAACGGTCAGCAAACATTTTTAGTTCTTCCTGATTACGGGCCGCGACCGTATGCATCACAGGCTTGCACGGCAGATCAAAAAACTTATCGACCTTTAAATAAGCATTTGAATGCGCTCGGCCCATGAACTTCGTTCCAATCAGGGCGATATTACAGTGGTTGATATTCGC
>PKCL01000329.1 GCA_002862165.1 Planctomycetaceae bacterium | reverse complement strand
GTGGTCGAGCAGGTTCAAACTACTCGCCGGACATGCTTCGTGATGCGAGAACACAACTTGAAAAAGCAGGATTAACACCTCGAGTGATTATCGATTGCAGCCATGCAAATTCTGGAAAGGATCACCGTCGTCAGTCGATTGTCTGGCGAGATGTTCTCAAACAGCGTGTCGCTGGCGATGCATCGATCGTTGGTTTAATGCTAGAAAGCAACCTGAATCCTGGTAAGCAGGCTCCCAATCAGGACCGATCAGCTCTGGAGTATGGTGTTTCTATCACCGACGCCTGCATCGGTTGGGATGAAACAGAAGTGCTGCTTCGTGAGGCCTACAACAGCCTTGGCGAGTGACGTTTTGTCTTGGATTTCTTGCATAATCCTGTGAATACACGATTGATGTAATTACCCTCTTCGTAAATCATAAACCGCTTCTATTTTTTGGGTTTATTTGGAGGAGTGCTATGAAACATTCAAATGTTGTGAGGAGAAGGTCCGGCTTTACGCTGATTGAACTGCTAGTAGTGATTGCCATCATTGGCGTCCTTGTTGGCTTTTTGTTGCCTGCGGTCCAGCAGGCTCGTGAGGCTGCTCGTCGGTTGGCCTGTGGCAACAAGATGAAACAGAATGCGTTGGCAATGCATTCCTATGCAGACGCCAGCAGGTCGTTGCCGTCTGCAACAAATTATAGAAATGAGGGGAGCTCCACACCAAACGGTGTTTGGAAAACCTTTACAGTTGAGCTGATGCCTTTTATTGAAATGAGCACAGTTTATGACCAGTTAGACCTCAGCGAAAATCAATTGTCTGGTAACGTTGGAAATCCTTCGAACTGGGTAGCGCTGGCCCCAAAGTTTCAGGGTGATCCAATTTATACCGCACAGTTCTGTCCTTCGGATCCAGACTCATTTGTTGGGAGAACGGTCGATGGGAAATATCTTGGTGGGTGGGCTACTAACAATAATCGACGCTCAGGTGGCAGGTGCTATGACGTGTCGCTTGGTCCAGTGGGATTTCCTGCGGCGACACCGGATTGCCCTAACGGAGCTACTGCTGCATGGTGCCGTGCAAATAGCAATTGGTGGGCATCGATAGGAAGTCCAGTTAGGGAGGTGACTTCAACGCCTGGAGTGTTTAATTTCAGTTTTGAATTTAAGTGCAAATTTAAGGACATCACTGACGGTACCTCGAATACTCTGTTGCTTATTGAACGACGGCCAGGGTTACACCAACGCTCTGCAATGTTTGGTGCTGAGGTCGGTACACCCACATCAATTCGGCCAAATTCTTCATTTATAGACGATACAACTTCTGCAGGTAATAACCCACAACGAGCGAAAAACTGTGGAGCGAGCAGTATGCACGCTGGTGGTGTATTCGGCGTAGCGACTGCTGACGGAGCCGGTCACTGGCTGAGCGATACGATTGACTTCCAGGTTTACAATTTTCTGGGGAATCGTGGCGATGGTGATGCAAGAGGCAAGTTGCCATAATTTCTTTTGAACGAAAATCACCCTCTGCCGACAGCCCACAGGTAGGGAGTGATTTTGAAAATTTTTTTTAATCTTCTCAAAGCTTACTACTAAAAAAATGTTGAATCAAAAAGAGACTTCTAAGGTGTCCGTAGCGCGTGTTCAGCCAGCACTACTTCTGGCGTTGACTGCCGTTCTTGTTGTTATGGCTACGACTGGCTGTGGGTCTAAGTTGCCAAGTGGCAAAGTGAAAATCACTGGTGTGATTATGCTTGACGGTTCACCGCTTATTTGTGAAGGTGAGGGTGAGGCTTATGTAAATCTGGTTTCAGAAACCGGAGTAAATGGTGGAGGGGCGTCCCCTTTCGACCGATCGACAGGCGGATTCGAAATGACTATCGAGCCTGGAAAGTACAACGCTGTAATCCGTGCGACCGATGGTTTTATTGAAGAAGATGAGAAGCGTGGTCGAGTGATCCCGGCAAAGAGCCTGATTCCGGAAAAATATTCTTTGTCTGATGAATCTGATATCTCAATTACGGTTTCACCAACTGGTGGTGACGTCAGCATTCAGCTTTCAAGTGAATGACACTGAAACTTCAAGACAGGCCCAAGCATCTCCCTGAGGCCTCAGCATCATGTGTTTACGGGATGTCACGCCGGCCTGATTCAGGGATGATATGAAAGGGGTGGTTCTTCTGTTGAGGACGATGCCCTGTAATCAGATCTTATTTTTTATCTTTAACGGGGAAATTCTATGAAACTTTCAAATGGTTTCCGGCATCGGTCTGGCTTTACGCTAATCGAGTTGCTGGTTGTGATCGCCATCATTGGCGTTCTTGTCGGTCTGTTGTTACCTGCAGTACAACAAGCTCGTGAGGCTGCTCGTCGGTCTTCATGCACAAACAACATGAAGCAAAACGCATTGAGTGTACAGAATTATTCAGATAAAAATGCCAGCAGTTCAGACAACCTATTGCCGTACGCTGTCTTCCACAATGATGGTTCCGGTGGAAATTTAACCGACAAAAATCCGAATAAGCTGAATGCCATGTTCTGGCAAAGCCATGTCAGCTGGACAGTTCAATGCCTGCCTTATCTTGAGCAGTCCGCACTTTACGACGCTTGGGTGACAGCAACTAATAACTTTGTTGGACCAAACCCAAACGCTTGGAACGACTGGAATGGTATTGGGTCGCAAACTGATCTGCACAGTGACATTCGGATCGATTCGTTCTATTGTCCTTCATATACCGGGAGTTCGAAAATTAATGGAACACCCGTAGCCACGAATGGTCTTCCTGGTTGTGCAAATTACGACAATGGAAATTGCTTCAAATCGGCCGGCGGTAATGGTTCAACCCCGCCGCCATTAGCGGACTCCCAGACTGGCCTTCTCTGCTATCGCGGGAACTTAGGCGCTGGACCTAAAAATGGAGCGGGTAATTGGACCCAGGACACGAATGCGGTAGACGGACAGGGTGCCTTCGGTTGGGGGGAGCGACAAGGTTTTAAAAATTTTACTGACGGAACCTCTAATTCCATATTGCTCGTAGAAAATGCGCTGGGAGTTGCTTGGGCAGCTGGGCCGCCATCTCTCACTTTGGCAAGACAGGGCGCCACCTCAGCAATCAACAAAGCTGGGCTTCACTTTCGAGGTGCGATACCAAATGTAGGGCTTGGCTCAGAGCATCCTAGTGGTGCCAACGTCAGTATGATTGATGGCTCTACAAGGTTTCTGTCATTTAATTTAGACGATACGGTTTTTGACAATCTCATGCAGGTGAATGATGGCAACACTGTTAATGTGCCGTAGGCGAGTTCGATTGATGTAGTACACACCCTGAACGTATCAACAAAGGTGAGATCACACGGGTGGTCTCGCCTATGGTCTTCAACAATAAACGTTCAATCAGTTTTGATGGTTTGTTTCAATGTGTCATTGGTTTTAACTTCAACAAAAGCAGC
>PKCL01000426.1 GCA_002862165.1 Planctomycetaceae bacterium | reverse complement strand
TCAACCGGCTTTTTCGGTATCGTTTGAAAACACAAAGGCCCCTCATATTCCCCGATAGCTCAATGGTAGAGCGAGCGGCTGTTAACCGCTAGGTTGTAGGTTCGAGTCCTACTCGGGGAGCTTCCCTCCCCTCGTTTGTACTTTGTTTCACGGTACTTTCGAGGATTTATGCCCGAAGCGGTGGGCATGGAAGTGGGCAAAGAGCCGAAAAGCAATCAAGCAGATGCTCTCCAAGACATCATCTTTCTGCACCAAAACTAACCCGATAATGAGTGGTTGGGATTAACCAATCAACAAAGATCACTCCATTATTCTCTTCGCATTAAGAGTGAGGCCGCCAAAAGGCCTGTGTGACTTCCTTTCCAATCACTACCTGATTTCATGAATCAAAAGTGAAGTATCTACGGGAGATACTACGATTAGTTTTCTGATTGATGGATATGCTTAGAAAATGAATGGAAATGAATGTGGTGTGACTTACTTCACATTACATACCCCACGCAATTTGAGACACCAAGTACCATCGTCTCAAAATGAAAAAACCGTCCTACCTAAACTTCAGTGATAGGAATATCAGATTTCATCTAATGATGGTGTTTTGCATTTATCCACAACGAACCAACGATCTGTGAGACCTGCTCGTTGGAAACCCACGCTCCAACTCTCACCCTTGATGAGGTAATCCCAACAAAGGTACGTGTTGCCAGAAAGCTCACTATCAAACTGTTCCGTGCTTAGTGGTTCACCTAAGATGAGTTTTACTTCATCAATTCCCATACCGTTCTCGACTTTGACCCAATCATCAACAGATACTCCTGATGAGCATCCACAACAAAGTGCGAGTAGTAAAACTGGTGCGTAACGCATGACTAACCTTTCTTTATGGTTTTGACCTTCGATGCTGTTGATACGGTGAGCATCTACAGCAGTTCACGTACCTCAGCGCAACAGATGTGGACTTTGGATTTGACGGGAGTATGTATATCTCTGACCGCACTGTTCACAACTCCAGAGATGATAAGAGACTCTGAAAAAGCCACGGTACTCGCTGGGCAGAGCCGAAACACTGAGTACGAAGTGGTGTCGTTTCCTGAGGAATCCCTTATAAGTTTGCGACCTCTCCTCCTGATCTGGTTCCAAGTGCTTTGAATAACGGATAGTCAATATCATCACGAATAAAGTGTGTTGATCCATCACATAGAAGAAACACAACGCCACCAAAGTGACTACTGCTAAAGTGCACAATATGGTTTGTATGGTTCGGTGTCTTCCCTGACATCATTCCACTTTGTCCAACATGCCCAAGTACCAGTGAGCCTGGTCCTTCTTTCATCATGGGCATCATTGCCATGCCGGCATCCCGAAGAACTCCAGGAACGGCTGCGTACCACGTGCTATTGGCTGCATATGGTCCCTGATCAAAAAAATCATGGACATGCTTTCGCTCACCTACACAGATTGTTGTTGAGAGTCCGTCACGAATATCTCGAAATCGAATATCACTATTACGAAAGAACACTCCATTCCCTTTCCCAACTTCAGTCGTCACATTATTCCAGCCGAGAATGGCTACGTAATTCGACGTGGGGAGATCAACGGTTCCGCTCCCATTATTTACTGAGAAAGACACCGGTGCTGAATCTGTCGGACAACGATAGCCCCCAAGGTTTGCCTCTGCTGCTTTCGTTTCATTTGATGTGCCGACAGCCTCACGTGTCTGATCGATCGAATCAAAGAGTGATGGTTGCTCCATATACGGCAAAAGTACGAAGCCCCACGCATACCCTTTGGCTGTCTCACTTGCCGATGGAGCTGTGGACGCAACACCAGGAGAGATATAGCCCGATGGCAACTGACGGTTTGAATCATAATAACCGTGTATGGCGAGCCCGGTCTGCTTGAGGTTGTTGACGCAGGTCATTCGGCGAGCAGCCTCACGGGCCTGCTGAACTGCCGGCAAGAGAAGTCCCACCAACACACCGATAATGGCGATCACAACAAGCAGTTCAATGAGTGTAAATCCTCTATAACGATAACGTACGGACATAATGGTCCTCCTGGCATAAAAGGGAGTGAAGCAGCTCGCATGAACACATGCCTGCTTCAACGGGTGAAAGGAATTGAATCAACCTTCAACCGAGACAGGGAGGTGGTGTCGGAGGAGCAGAGCGCATACCGCAGAGAACGAGAAGGTGTTGCCCAGGCGACTCAGGAAAGAGTTGGCCACAGCACACCAACTCAACAGGGCCTGGCAATAGTGCCAGGCCAGATGCAAACCACTCACTCACGAGGCCTCCGCAGGCAAGCAGTGACTTGAGAATAATTGAATGCTCGGACATGACTTCGATGTGCACAGCATCGTGTTTGTCATCCTGCAATTCATGTTGTGATGAATGTCCTGAAGACGATTCCTTGTCTCCTGCAGATGATAGATACTCATACTCGAAACAAATGTCTTCGCCACACATATCATTGTCGATAACTTCTTCAGCAGAAGTCGTGGCTGATACGATCGGTTTCAGGTCACCTGTGTGGCAGCATATTTTTTCAACCTTCTGGCCAGATTTATTCTGGTTCTGTTTTGCATGGGTGAGTTGGTCCACGCGTCGCTGTAATACCCGCAGAACTTCCGGAGAGAGATCATGTTGCTCTGCCCATGCCAGGGTCTCAGCCGGTGTATGGCAGCAACATTTCTGAAAACACTGCTTCGCAGACAGACAGCCACATGGCTTATTCATACATGGAAAGGGCTTTGTTCGATCTTTTGAGGCAATTCTTTCTGAAGTCATGCCAGAAGGTGCCATCGAAGAAGAAAACGCATCAACCGGAAGCGGTAAGCCAGATGCCACCAGTGCGTACCAACAAACGATGGACCACACCGTTAGCTGCCACCAAGTATTCCGTTTCCACATCATTTCTTCAGTGTACTGGGGACGGCCTGAAGCTCTATGCCTTGGTAGGAAAAACTAGCCACGAAGCTGGTTCAGAGCTGATGCGATCTCACGAGCAGCCTCCTCGCGGATAGCCAGAACACGCAACGCATACTGGCAGCGTTTGACGCTAGAAAATGGATTTGTCAGAGATATCAGCCAAAAAGCGAGAAGAACAATCCTAGGTGGCCTCAAAAGTGGCTCGTATGTTTGGTTGGGGATGGTCGTTAAAAAGTCTGAGAAGCTAAATGAGGAGTTCAGCAACCACAGACGACCACTAATGACCACACTTGACCACGGACACCCACATCAAAAACAATGATAAAAGAACGGTTGCACTCCTACTCGGGGAGCTTCCCTTTCCTCGTTTGTACTTTGTTTCACAATACATTCGAGGGTTTATGGCCAAAGAGGTGCGTATGCAACTAAGCATCTCGTGCTGAGAGCATCCAATCAAAAGCTCTATGAACACACCAGTCTTCTGCAGAGGCACCAGTGCCCGATC
>PKCL01000039.1 GCA_002862165.1 Planctomycetaceae bacterium | reverse complement strand
GTGAACAACCTGATCGCAGTGCGGGAGCAAATTGCGAGCAAGTCTCGATAATAAGACGATGGGCAACAGTGCATGAATAAGCCTCTGGCGGGTTTTTGGGCTACGCAGTTCAGGTCGGTCATTGGTAATTCATGAGACCACGAACTGCACATTGATCAAAACGGATGATATTTTCACTTCCCGTCGCCGCCAATGTCGATTCCTGCAAAAAATCACTTATTTTGAAGTTTTTCGGCTTGAGGAAACCCCTCTGGCGGGTTTAGGGTCCTTTTTTGTCACCAATTTGTGGTCCTGAAGCGATTGTCCGCGATTCTTCGGCGGATCCTCAAAGAAACTGAATGAGTAGATAATGAATAGGGTTTTGACTTGTCGGCTAGCTTTTGGAGTCGCCGAATACGTTGTATTTCTTTTCGGTTTTTGGTTTTGTTGCGACCAAGCCTTCAATCAGTCGATTGCTGAAGCAGTTGGCTCTGACGATGAGTCGCAGGTCTCAAGGCGGCTGACGTCGGAAGAAAAAATTAATATCAATGTCTACGAGTCAAGTAATCGCAGTGTTGTGAATATCAACACGAAGGCAAAAGTTGCCAAAGGTTTTTTTCTCATGGAAGCGCCGTCAGAAGGTGCTGGGTCTGGCATTGTGATAGACGAGCAGGGGCACGTGCTGACAAATTTTCATGTTGTCGAGGGTGCTGAGGAAATTCAGGCTATGTTGTACGATGGGTCATCTCATGCCGCATCGGTTATTGGTGTAGATCCTGTCACAGATGTCGCTGTGCTACGCGTCGAAGCACCTGCTGAATTACTTGCGCCTGTACAGTTTGGAGACTCAAGTGATTTGAAAGTTGGCCAAAAAGTTTTTGCAATTGGAAATCCATTTGGTCTGGAACGAACGCTGACGACGGGAATCATTTCGAGCCTGAACAGATCATTGCCTACACGGGCCGGCAGGACAATCAAATCAATTATTCAGACTGATGCGGCAATAAATCCTGGGAATTCAGGTGGACCACTTCTTGATTCAGGGAGTTTGCTCATTGGCATGACAACGGCTATCGCAAGTCGGACAGGACAGAGTTCGGGAGTAGGCTTTGCCATTCCCATCGGGACACTGAAACGAATTGTTCCGCAGCTCATCAACAGCGGCAAAGTGGTGCGGCCCGATGCTGGGATCACGCGCGTATATCAAACAGAACGTGGCTTGTTGGTTGCTACACTTGCCCCAGATGGTGCAGCCGAACGAGCCGGTATTAGAGGTTTTCGTGTCGTACGAGAGAGACGCCGGCAGGGTCCGTTTGTAGCGGATTTCGAGAGAGTTGATCGGTCGAACGCAGATCTTATTGTCGGGGTTGATAATGCTAGCGTAGACACGGTAGACGACTTTTTAACGGCAATAGAGTCGAAAGATCCGGGTGACCGCGTGCTCATTGCAGTTGAGAGGCAGGGCCATCGTCTTGATGTACCTCTTACGCTAGAGGCCGAGAAAAATGACTGATTTGAGTCCGGGTTATTCGGAAGTGCGCGAGAATATGGATTTTGAGACCAGATCACATCCGGAGTGTCTTCGGCTTGGATGATCGCACAGCCCCTGTTTTTTTGAGAGCAGGTTGACGCGTTCGCAAAGGCTGCTATCTTTCACTGTTTCCGAGGTTGTTCTGCAGCCTCGGAAATGATCTTTGACAATTTGGTTGTTAATCTCTTTCGGTTTCGGCCGGCACGCGATCGTGACCGGCACCGTCTGTTTTACTGTAAAAAGTTCCTGGCTTAAGTTTTCATGCTTTTGTTGGGAAACAGATGGGAATGAAACTATTAAAAGGTCATGAATAAACCTTCGGTTTCTACTGCTTTGCGGCGGTGGAAGCCGGTTCAGCGAAATATCTGCTTCGGCAGAAAATTGCTAATCAATTGAAGGGTTTGATTCTGGCTCAGAATGAACGTTGGCGGCGTGGATTAGGCATGCAAGTCGAGCGAGAAGTTTACTTCGGTAAATGGACAGCGGCGAAAGGGACAGTAATGTGTAGGTACCTACCCTCTGATCTGGGATAGCTGCGGGAAACTGCAGGTAATACCGGATAATGTCTTCGGACCAAAGGTGTGATTCCGTCTGAGGAGGGGCCTGCATCCTATTAGCTTGTTGGTGAGGTAATGGCTCACCAAGGCAACGATGGGTAGCGGGTGTGAGAGCATGACCCGCGTCATTGGGACTGAGACACTGCCCAGACATCTACGGATGGCTGCAGTCGAGAATCTTCGGCAATGGGCGAAAGCCTGACCGAGCGACGCCGCGTGCGGGATGAAGGCCCTCGGGTTGTAAACCGCTGTCGTTGGGGAGGAAATGCAAGAGGGCTATCCCTTTTGTTTGACCGATCCAAGGAGGAAGTACGGGCTAAGTTCGTGCCAGCAGCCGCGGTAAGACGAACCGTACGAACGTTATTCGGAATTACTGGGCTTAAAGGGTGCGTAGGCTGCACGGAAAGTTGGGTGTGAAAGCCCTCAGCTCAACTGAGGAATTGCATCCAAAACTGCCGTGCTTGAGGGAGACAGAGGTGAGCGGAACTCAAGGTGGAGCGGTGAAATGCGTTGATATCTTGAGGAACACCGGTGGCGAAGGCGGCTCACTGGGTCTCTTCTGACGCTGAGGCACGAAAGCTAAGGTAGCAAACGGGATTAGATACCCCGGTAGTCTTAGCTGTAAACGATGAGCACTTGATTGGAGGGTCCTCCATAGCCTTCCAGTCGTAGCGAAAGTGTTAAGTGCTCCGCCTGGGGAGTATGGTCGCAAGGCTGAAACTCAAAGAAATTGACGGGGGCTCACACAAGCGGTGGAGGATGTGGCTTAATTCGAGGCTACGCGAAGAACCTTATCCTAGTCTTGACATGTATGGATTAACCCTGTGAAAGCAGGGCCACGCCTTCGGGTGGAACATACACAGGTGCTGCATGGCTGTCGTCAGCTCGTGTCGTGAGATGTCGCGTTAAGTCGCTTAACGAGCGAAACCCTTGTCTCTAGTTGCCAGCGCGTAAAGGCGGGGACTCTAGAGAGACCGCCGGCGTTAAGCCGGAGGAAGGTGGGGATGACGTCAAGTCCTCATGGCCCTTATGACTAGGGCTGCACACGTCCTACAATGGAACGCACAAAGGGAAGCAAAACCGCGAGGTCAAGCAAATCCCAAAAATCGTTCCCTAGTTCGGATTGCAGGCTGCAACTCGCCTGCATGAAGCTGGAATCGCTAGTAATCGCGGGTCAGCATACCGCGGTGAATGTGTTCCTGAGCCTTGTACACACCGCCCGTCAAGCCACGAAAGTGGGGGGCATCCGAAGTCGCTGAGGTAACCGCAAGGAGCCAGGCGCCGAAGATGAACTCTGCAATTGGGACTAAGTCGTAACAAGGTAGCCGTAGGGGAACCTGCGGCTGGATCACCTCCTTTCTAAAGGATTTCCGT
>PKCL01000101.1 GCA_002862165.1 Planctomycetaceae bacterium | reverse complement strand
TTTTGCCAAGTCGACATGAGTGACACTGCTGGCAATTGATATAGGGCTCAACGCAGCAGCGATCTCCAGCGGAGATGTTTTTGACATCGTCAGCAGTCTTGATGACTTCAACACCAAGCTCATGACCAGGAATTCTTGGGTAGCTAAAAAAAGGCATTTTGCCGAGGTATCCACCGTAGTCGGTGCCGCAGATGCCAACTGCTTCAACACGCACCAGGGCCTCACCAGGTTGCAATGTACCCGGCTCTGTAATGTCGATCATCGCCCATTGTTTTGGCTGTACGAGTTGGAGCGCTTTCATTATTGATGGTTCCGGAGGAGTCGGTGAGATAAATTTATCTAGTCCTGCACAAGGCCATAAAATGTTTTCGCATTTGAGCCACGGATTGCATTTGCCTCGTCAAGTGAAAGCTGGTCAATGAGACTGTTCGCAACGCCAATCACCTCGGCATACTCGGCAGAAAGAAGGCAGACGGGCCAATCACTACCGAACATAAGACGGTCTGGGCCGAAAGCATCAATTGCAGTTTCTAGGTACGGTGTGAAGTCTCGCTGGCGCCAGACCTTCCAATCAGCTTCTGTTACAAGCCCAGAGACCTTACACATGACATTTTCGTGGTCTGCGAGTTCACTAAAGCCCTGCTTCCAGTCATTGATTTCACGGTTTTTGATTGGTGGTTTCGCCATGTGATCCAAGACAAAGTGTTGTTCTGGTAAAAGTCTGACCAGCTCAACCGCAGCGGGAAGTTGATGGGGGAAAATAAGGAGATCATAAGTAAGTTCAAAGTCCGCAAGCTGCCGAAGTCCCCTGAGAAACTCTGGGCCTAAAAGAAAACGTGGATCGGGTTCATCTTGCACGACATGCCGAACACCAACAAATTTCTTGTGCTGCGAAAAATGAGAGAGATCATCACCTACTGATGGACTTCTAAGATCAACCCATCCAACCACGCCACGAATCGAAGGATACTCATCAGCACATTCAAGGAGCCATTGGGTTTCTTCTTTTGTCTGGCGAGCCTGAACTGCTACCGAGCCAGGGATATTATACGGTTGACTTGTTTGAACGAGCTCAGACGGCAGGTAGTCTTGTGCCAGACGTTCCATGCCAGCGATTATCCATGGATAGTCTGCTTGAGAATATTTCCAGAAATGTTGGTGGGCATCAATGTTCATGGATTATGTGAAAGGTTGAGAATCAGAAATAGTCGCCCAAGTGTTAGTTGTTTTCTGCGAGCCCTTCACTGTGACCAATATTCTTTACGGATGCAAATTTTTTAAGAACTGACTGAAGGAGTTCCTGGTCAAGTGGCTCTCGTAGCCATTCAGCCCATTGCTGAATATTTTTCGGGTTCGCACTGCCGGCAACAGTTGTCGCAATTGCAGGATTGCTTACTGAGAACTGAAGGGCCAGTTTGGCTAATGATGATCCGTGTTCTTTACAAAATGCCACAGCATCACGAGCAGATTGGCGAACGTTTTCTGGTTCCTTCAGCCATGGAGGAAGCGGAGCATCAGTAAGCAGCCGAGCGCTGAAAGGTCCGGCGTGCATGACCCCAATGTTTTTTTCTTGTAAGTAGGGGATTGTTTCATCGGCAAATCGTGTGTTTTGAAGTGTGTATTGGTTGTAATTCAGAACGCAGTCAACATCTGTCTGGTCACAAATGAATCGAAAGATTTTTTGTGGGTATCCACTAAATCCGAAAAACCGAATTTTCCCGGACTGTTGGGCTTCACGGAGTGCTGGGAGTGTCTCATCAACAATTTGTTGCATCGGGACAAATTCGATATCGTGACAAAGCATGATATCAAGGTGATCTGTACCAAGTCGATGGAGTGAGACATCAACACTTTCAGCAACTCGCCGTGCCGAAAAGTCAAAGTGACCGACATCATATCGGCCAAGCTTCGTACAAAGTAAGTAGTTGTCGCGAGGGATGTCTTGTAGTGCTAAGCCGAGCATGATCTCGCTCATGCCACGGCCATAAAATGGGCTCGTGTCGATGAGATTCATACCATTTTCAATAGCAACGCGAACGCTTGACAGTGCCTCGTCGATAGAGATTTTACGAAATTCTTGCCCAAGTGACGAAGCTCCAAAGGATAGAACAGGCACTTCAAGACCGGTTTTTCCGAGGGTTCTGGTTTGCATGAGAATTCTCTTTGGTTGTGAAATTCAGGGAGTGGAGTCAAAAGTGCGGCAGCCGATTGAAAGCAGGAGATTAGCCCATGGTTGGGTGTCAGCCGTTTGAATTGTGAGAATATGGTCTGGGGATTCAACGGCTTTATAGAAGTCCCATTTGACGATGGGTTCAAGGGCACAAGTGTTTTTTGCCTGCCGGAGAAGATTTCGATATGTACTCCAGACCGGTGGGTCACCTGGAGTCGCTGAGGCATATGCGTCTCCTCTATCAACACCCATTGTCTGGACACCATCAATCTGAACAGTGCCTAGTATCGCCTGAAATACCTGGGCGACAGTAGGGACGTCTGGCATAACTTGAAGTGATACAACGTGAGCATGTGGTCCTCGTTTTGTTGCAGCAGGATAATTGCCATCGGCGATGAGTACAAGTGAATGATGACCACTTGTGGCAAGGGTTTTAAGTATTTCAGGATGTAGGAGTGCTGTGTTGAGCATGGCTTGATCGCTATTGAGTGAGATAAATTATGAGGGTTCGCAAGTCTTTATTGACCGTATTGTCTGTTGTGCAGCGTCAGTTGCAGAAGGTAATGGGAAAACCTCTGCTGCAAGGTATTTGGCATAACCTCCATCAAGTAGTGTCTGGTAGATCTCCTGTGAGTTCGTATGGCCATACCCCATAGCTTTTCTATTTGAGTCTGCCCAGTGCACATGGCCAATGATGTCTGGATGGATTGTACTGACGTGATGTATCGATTCTGGCACGTTCGACTCTTCAATATTCATGTGGAAGAGGTCACAGAGGAGTCGAACGCCACGCTGCACGAGATCATTCTCTACGAGAAATTGAGCTGCTGCTTCTTGCGTGTTAAGCAGATTGGTCTCATAACGATTGAGTGGCTCGTAAAGAAGCACTTGCCCTTTGCTTTGGGCTCGATCAGCCAGAGTTGCTAGCCCCTCTGCAAGAAGTTGAAGAGCTGCCGCACGTGTAGTGGCTTCATTGCTTTGGCCCTGCATGGAACCAATAATTACCGGAGCATTATATTCGGCCGCGGTATCAATTAGTGCTGAAATGAATTCTATGGCCCTTACTCGTTTCTCGTGGTCTCCATCGGTGAGAGATAGTCGTTGCTTCAACCATCCCGCTCCGGTGCCAACTGCCGCTACATTAAGAGAGTTTTTTTGAAGAAGTGACGAGAGTTTACTGGTCGGGAATTCTTCAGCACTGCTGGGGAATATTTCTACAGCGTCAAAGCCTGCCTCAGCCGCAGTTTGACAACCGGCTTCGATTCCGTCGTGAAAT
>PKCL01000318.1 GCA_002862165.1 Planctomycetaceae bacterium | reverse complement strand
ACGGACTGTCTTCAACAGACGCTGCCTCAATGCGGACCCATTGGATTTCAAGTTCAAACGGACCGGCTTTCTTGTCACTCAGCATGAAACCAATCCCACTGATCTGATCAGGAGATAATGGCCCCTTATTTTGCACACGTCGTCCGAAGGATGTCGGCGTAAAGTCTTCAAGGGGAACCGTCACTTCAGTCCACTCTCCGGCTACGGTTGGCAGAGAGGCTCGATACGAGAATGCCATCCTTCGTGTTTTGGGATACAGGTTAAATATGTAAGTCCGGCCATCACCCTTTACGCGGACACGAAACGCGTCTTGTGGGTCCATCTCGACTTGTAAGCGGCCTGAGCGAATGGAGGCAAACCCGCCGTTATTCTCGAGTGATAGCGTGCCGAAGAATTGCATAGCATCGTCTGGCGTTGATTTCAGTTTACCGACTGAGCGTCCCCCCATGACACCATCATTCACAGCACTCCACGTTGAAGCCTCCTTCTGGTTTTGAAAATTCACCAGTGCATCTTGTCCTACCAGTACACCTTGTTCTTTAGTACCAGCCAATTGACCAGCAAAGACCGCAGCAAGGACAGTCGTCACAAATACAATATTCATTGAGCCAGCTTTCACAACAGGGAAGGGGAGAACACATTAAGCCAAGTAATCATAAACTGTAAGAGGGTCGCAATTGCAACCCAGGTCAGGTACGGGACCTGCAGGACGGTAACCCAGCGATGATATCGCCAGATCACAATCATGCCCCACACAATCGTCACAAGGATGATAGAGATATCAAAAGAGGCGAGTAACAAATTACGGAACCCGAACTGGATCGGTGTAAAAGCAAGATTAGCAAGAAGATTGATCGCAAAGGGCAGGGCGACACACCAGGGAAGTTTCTTTCGGTAGGCTTTGAGAAATACAAAGCTACAACTGAAAAAGATCAGCGGATAGAGGAGCTGCCAGATAAATCCGATTGTCACTGGCTCCGGTGTCCAGCCAGGCTTCTGAAGGCTCTCATACCACTGCATCCATGTTGTTTCCATAAAACCTCCCTGATTCTTCCATGTGATCTAGAAAAGTTTTTTCTCAGTTATGATGTCTTTGTTTTAGGCTATCGGTGGGCAGCAAGAAGGCTCACATCACGGCACAGAGCACATCTCTTTCCGCCAGGAGCTTTTTCCAACGCATGCTCACCCTCAAATATGCATACTCCGGCGGCAATACTCTCTTTGATTTTTTATAAACCAGTCGTCTCAATGCGGTAACAAATTGCGGTTTCATTGGGAGCGATCAAAGGTGATGTCATATAGAGTACATCTTCTTCAAGGCTCCAGCTGATTTCTTCTGGCGAATCAAGTACCGAAATACTCTTGATCCCTCGTGTGCCAAGATGCTTCCTTCCGAGGCTTTTTATTGCAATGCGCTTTTGTGCCCCCGGCCAGCCCAACTGAATCGCGAAAATTGTACGACCTTTTTTGGTAAAGCGAATATTCTCACTCGTGTACTCTCCACTCATCTCCACAAAGTGCCCGCTGGACGTCAGGCGTTTCGGGCCCTCACCGTACGTAGCGAAAGGGCGTGTGCCATAAATTGCTTCACCGTTTGCTCGTAGCCACGTGCCCATTCCCAGCAGGCTCTCTCGCTGCGCATCTGGAATAATACCCTCGGGCGTTGGCGAAATATTGAGTAGAAAATTTCCATTTTTGCTAACAATATCGATTAACGTATGCAGCAACTCCTTCGCCGGTTTGATATCGAGTTCGTCTGTGTATGACCAACTCCCAGTTGTAGTCCACGCCCCCGCGCTGATCGTGTCGTCGGTCAGCCAGGCATATTCAGATACCGTATCCAGGCGACCTTTCTCAAAATCAACGACACCTACATCACTCGGAAGGTCTTCCTGCTTATACGTTACTACCACGTCCTTTCCCCAATGCTCAGCGGCATTAAAATATTCAGCAAGGAACTCTCTTTGAGTGCGTGCAGGAATTCGGTCAAGCCACGAGTCAAACCAGATAATATCCGGCTGATATTGATCGATGACTTCCGAAAGAAGCACCTTCCACAGGTCCAGAAATTCTGGCCATGGTAGCGTACCGTATAGCTTTTGTAGTTCCGCATGGTCAAGACTGACATCTTCGGGTGATTCGCGTTCAAAATATTTTTCTCTGCCCAGATAATGCCACCGATGTTTCTCCGTATCTTCTTCGGCGGCACGACCAACTTTTGCATGATGAAACGTTGTGATGAGCTTCATGCCCCGCTTGCGTATCGCGTAAGCAACTTCACCCACAATGTCTCTCTTTGGGCCAAGCAACTTGCTATTCCACGGTGTGGCCGTTGAGTTCCACATGGCAAAGCCGTCATGGTGCATTGCAACAGGGCCAGCGAACCTTGCACCTGCCAGGAAGAAAGTATCTGCCCACTCCTCGGCGTTGAATTTCTGTGCCGTAAATAGTGGGAAAAAATCGTGATATTCGAAGTTTTTGGGAAGCCCATACTTCTCAATATGAAATTCATGTTCTCGATACGTCTGAAACCCTATGGCTTGTTTGGTCGGCTTTTTTGGCTTTGGGGTCTTCCCACTGACATGGCCATACATTGTCCGCGGGTAATGCTCATTCCCAAAAGATGGGACCGCATAAGGACCCCAGTGAAAGTAGATACCAAACTTTGCATCACGAAACCATTCGGGCGCCTGCTTATGACGAGCAAGTGATTTCCATTCTGGCTTATATGTCTCGCCAGCTAGGAGCGTCGATGCCGATGTAGCGATCAGCACAGTGACACACACATACACTGCGTGCAGTCGAACCACAAACCTTTCCGTTACTACATGGGTAGGTATTTTCATCAGGTCAGACCTCCTGGTAGAGGACAACTTCATTGATCTGAAAAATGTATCTTCAGGCAGTGTGCAAACTCAGTTGGTTTTTTCTCTGGAAACGTCACCCGAAGCCCATCAGGATGCTGCTCCCAGACAAGATCTCCTTCATGCCCAAGCATCTCGACAGAAACAATATTCCCGATGCGGATATTACCCGGTGCAAGCAAGGCAAGCTCAACGTACTCTTTGTTTTTCGGTGGCCACTTCAAAATGAACGCATAGAGGTCTTCGCCCTTTGCGGTGTACCGCACATCTCGAAACGTGTACGGAGATTCTTCAACAAAGTGTGGAATCTCGTTGACTTTTCCCTCACCAAAATAATGCCATGGACGAGTCTCGTAGATACCCTCTCCATTCACCGCTAACCACCGACCGATATCTTCAAGAATTTTTGTTGCGGTCGCATCGAGGGTACCGTCCGCCCGAATGGGTACATTGAGCAGCAGGTTTCCGTTTTTACTCACAATATCGATGAATTTATCGATCTGAAGATCGGACGTGGTGTAGGGCTTGTTGACGTCGTAGCCCCACGACCCAATTGAATCATCTGTCTGCCATGGCTCGGAAAGAATATG
>PKCL01000293.1 GCA_002862165.1 Planctomycetaceae bacterium | reverse complement strand
GTACAAACGAGGGGAGGGAAGCTCCCCGAGTAGGACTCGAACCTACAACCTAGCGGTTAACAGCCGCTCGCTCTACCATTGAGCTATCGGGGAATATGAGGGGCCTTTGTGTTTTCAAACGATACCGAAAAATCCAATTAAAGGCGATATGGTCACAGCTTTTTTTTCGGCGTGGCATACTTCGTACTGCGCGATGTCTACCCATTAGGCATCCTGAACCTTTTCCATCAGAACGTGATTACCCTTTTCATTGTATTCAACTCGTGTCATGAAATTATGAATGAGCATGACACCACGCCCATTAGGGACTTCAAGTCGGTCGTCCTGAGTGCAGTCTGGCACATCAGTCGGGTCAAATCCGTCGCCTTCATCTGTGATTTCAATGCGTGCAACGGTGGATGAGACAAAGCATTCAACGTGTACTTTTTTTCCCGTGTCGAGTTTGTTTCCATGCACAATTGCATTGACGATGGCTTCCTCTGCAGCCAGATGAATTGAAAAAATGTCTGCACTAGCCCAGCCGTGCTCACCAAGTTTATCGAGCAATTCATCCATAACCAGTCGACTAGCACCGCGCTCACTCGGCAGGTCAATAGACTTCTGCCATGAGGGCTTGTCAGATTTGCTGTTTTGGGAAGACTGCGATTCGGTCATAGTAGCCGCACACGTTCGTTGCGGGAAAACATGGGTTGCTGTATTGGAAAAAACGCGTAGCGAAATCAGCTGAAGGCTGTCATTGCCTCTGCTTCGTCTTTACGAATATCGAAGACTTTATTCAGTTTCGTTATCTGAAAAACTTCAAAGATTTCTGGACGAATATTACACATCTTCATGCGTCCTTTACTTGCTTTGACCTTTCGATCAAGCGTAATCAATTTGCCGAGAGCAGCACTTGAAAGAAACTCAACGTTCGTGAAGTTCAGCAATATGTCGCCCATATTGTGTTGTTCAACAAGACCAAAGAGTTCTGCACCGAGCTCTTGGATACTTGCTTCATCAAGAATTTTTTTGTCATTGAAACTGACGATAGCGACATCGTTGTTGTTTGTGACGCCTATCCGTCGATACTGAGCCATGCCGTTCTTCTCCAAGTTTTTTAATTGCAAACAAACTTATCGTGGAATGAAATAAAATATAAGGAACCCAGCCGTCAGCAGTGGCCCGCATAACAAATGCCAACTGAATCGTTCAGGTTGGAATAAAAAAGATATGCAATGGCTCCGGATAACAGATGGGTCGATAATCCTAGCGATTTTTTGAAGTGATTACCAACGTGTGCAGTAGGCGGAACGAGTAATAAGGTATCTGAAACCTGACTGTTTTGTACTTCTCTGTCGAAGGCCAAAAAGAAGCTCGGACATTACGAGTGGGTCATTTGTGCCGCCAATATGGCAGTCTGCCAGGGAATCTGGCTTCATAGCTCTCCGTATTCACAACTTCGAAATTCTACATTCTCTAGAAGTGAAACCCGTAAAAGTTTCTTTATTTAGTCTTCAAAAATGGCTGAAAACTGCTCTTGACGAATTTTATGCCAGTCAGTTCCGAACTGGCGCGCGAGTTGCACTACAGTATACGAGATTGAGTGCGAATGCCGCTGCGGCAGTCGCTTCATTGCTGGGGTTTTGGCCTCATGGGCTTACTGCTTATGTCGCTTCTCCCAGAAATACTTTTGAATTTTCACTTAAACTCGGACTACAGAGGACCCCCAGAATGGCAGCCGCTGCGAGCAAGGCCGGGAAGGCCAAATCGACCCTAATCCCCCTTGGTGATCGCGTTGTCGTAGAACGCGAAGAAAGCGAGCAGAAGACAACCGGTGGTATTCTTTTGCCAGATTCCGCTAAAGATAAACCTGCACGAGGCGTTGTTACAAGTGTTGGTGAAGGCAAACTCGACGACAAAGGGAATCGTCATCCGTTACAGGTGAAACCTGGTGATCGTGTGATATTCACCAGCTACGCCGGTGAGGCATTTCAGGTGAGTGATCAGGAACTGCTCTTAATGCGAGAAGATGACATTCTTGCTGTCCTTGGTTAATTCAAAACAACATGTAGTTGAACGAACTACTGTTGATTCACATTTACAACAACAACCGTCCATATAATTTTCAGTACAGGAGAAACATTCGATGGCCAAAATGATGGCGTTTGATCAAGAAGCCCGCGAAGCAATGCGGCGTGGTGTCTCCAAACTGGCTCGTGCAGTCAAAGTAACTCTCGGTCCAAAGGGTCGAAACGTAATTCTGCAAAAGAGTTTCGGTTCGCCAACAGTTACGAAGGACGGTGTCACCGTTGCAAAAGAAGTTGATCTTGAAGACACCTATGAAAACATGGGTGCCCGCATGGTCCGCGAAGTTGCAAGTAAGACAAGTGATGTTGCCGGTGACGGCACTACAACAGCAACCGTGCTAGCCGAGGCGGTCTTTAATGAGGGGCTGCGAGCCGTTGTTGCGGGTGTTAATCCAATTCAGATGAAAACTGGCATTGAAAAAGCAGTTGAAGATATCATTGCGAAACTGCACAGCTCAGCAATTCCAGTAAAAGGCAAAAAAGAGATGGCCCAGGTTGCATCTATTGCAGCCAATAATGATGCCGAAATCGGTGATCTGTTAGCGGAGGCTATGGATAAAGTTGGTAAAGATGGTGTTATCACCGTTGACGAAGGTAAAAGTCTTGCGACAGAAATCGAGTTCGTTGAAGGCATGCAGTTTGATCGAGGGTATCTCTCGCCTTACTTTGTCACTGACGCACAGGCTATGCAATGTGTGCTCGAAGATTGCTATATCTTGGTATATGAGAAAAAGATTTCTACAGTGAAGGACATCGTTCCATTGTTGGAAGCTGTAGTGAATGCCAGTAAGCCACTTTTAATCGTCTGTGAAGAAGTTGACGGAGAAGCATTGGCGACCCTTGTCATCAATCGCTTACGTGGCACGTTCCAGGTATCTGCAGTCAAGGCACCAGGATACGGTGATCGCCGTAAAGCAATGCTTGAGGACATCGCCATTCTTACCGGAGCGACTGCGGTCTTTGAAAACCTTGGTATGAAGCTCGACAACATTGGACTTGCTGAGTTAGGTCGTGCCAAAAAAGTTATCATCGACAAAGATAACACGACGATTATTGAGGGGGCTGGTAAAACAGCTGACATCAAAGCACGTATTGAGCAGATTCGACGTGAAATTGAAAATGCATCAAGTGATTACGATCGTGAAAAACTTGAAGAGCGTCTCGCAAAACTCGCTGGTGGTGTTGCCAAAATCAATGTTGGTGCAGCAACAGAAAGTGAAATGAAAGAGAAAAAGGCTCGTGTAGAAGATGCCCTTCATGCAACTCGTGCTGCAGTGGAAGAAGGCATTCTGCCGGGTGGTGGTGTTGCGTTGCTACGTGCTAGCTCACAGGTGAAGCCGAAGGGCTTGAGTGACGATGAGTCCGTTGGGTACCAGATCGTTGTTCGTGC
>PKCL01000439.1 GCA_002862165.1 Planctomycetaceae bacterium | reverse complement strand
ATAGCGTGCTACTTGCTACAGGTGATCGTGCAGGTAATTTATTTTTGTGGGAATCATTCGGTGCTCGCCATTGGGGCGATTTGAAAGGTCAGAAGGCCGGTGTCACAGCAATCGATTGGCGAGCGGATGGAATTGTTCTCGCAACAACGTCTGAAGACGGCACAATTCATCTTTGGGAAGCTGACACTGCTAAGAAAATAAAATCATGGTCAGCTCATGGTGGAGGAGCAACAGACGTACGATGGTTGAGTGATGGCCGCCTTATCTCAACCGGTCGGGATCACAAAGTGAAAGTCTGGAAGTCTGACGGCAGCCTTGAAAGTGAACTTGGCACACTCTCGGATATTGGTACAAAAGTAGCAATTACATCCGGAAAACCACTTGCCATTGCGGGTGACTGGTCAGGACAGATTTCTGTCTACGACGTTACGAAGCCTTCAAAGGTAGGCGGAATCAATTCCAACCCGATGCCACTTTCACGGCAAGTAAATCTTGCCGAGAAGGCGACTGCGGTAGCGGAAAAAGCTGCTGAAGATATTCGGTTAGCAAAAGTGAAGGCAGCCAAAGCTGAAGCAAATTTTGTAAGTCAGCTTTCGGCAGCAAACAAAAGTCTTGGTGCTGCCGGGTCTGTACAGAAGAGTAAAAATATCGAACTTGAAGCAACTGCTGTCCGAGTCAAAGCAGCAGAAGATCAGCTAGGTATAACAAAACTTAAGGCAAAGAAAGCTCAGGAAATAGTCCGGTCTCTCGAGAAGATAAAAGAACAGGCGAGCGGAAATCCTGAAAAAGAAGTTGCAAATGAGATCCTTACGGCAGCAAACAAAACTTTAGTCGACACAAATACGTCTGTTGGAATTGCGGAGCAGGGTCTTCAGGAATCACAGGCAGAACATGCGGCTGTTCTGAAAGAAAAGCAGTCGGCAGTGAAAAACCTTGCTGATCTGACCTCTCGTGCCAGCCAACTTAATGAGCAAGTTGAAAAGGCATTTGCTAATCGAAAATCTATCGATGAGAAACATATGGCCGCTGTAAAAAAATATCAATCCTCTCAGGAAAGGTTGAAAAAATGGCAGGATGAACTTGTATTTTCTCAGGCAGACACTTCTCAGTCTGAATGAGAAAATACGAGGCACTACCTACAAGTCTTCTTGGAAGTGCAGAATCGTTTCGTGTGAATGTCTATTCTTAGGGCTCCAAGATACTTTTGCTATGCACTAGAGCCGACGCATGTTTCCAAAGTGCCTCATCAGTCTATTGCTGAAGAAGATTTCTGGTTGCTTGGAAGATCACCTTGCAGAATACCTCCAATGGGAGATCTGGATGGATCATTTTCCATTTTCCTAATAAGAGCAATTCCAGAAATCAAAATTTCTCGATGTGCTTTTTCATGATCTGTAAGGTTTTGATCGGTCGATAGTCGACTTATATAGGCTGAAAACTCATTCGTACCAGTCTTGAATTCCTGCATATTTCCTTCAATGATGCTCTCGATCATCAGTCGAAGATTAGGTGCAATTTTACCAACTGCTTCTTCGAGTTCACCAACTTTGGCGAAGTCAAAATTTTTAGCCTTTGCCTGAGTGATGACATCATCGAATCCATCATGAATGACGTCGTAAGCCTTCTTTTCGATTTCTTCAAACTCTTTCTCAAAAAAGCTGATAATAAAAGTGTCGGCCTGATCAAGAGCCTCCGGTAAGGCGTCGAGAATTAATTGCTCACCTCTGTCGACAACCATTGGTGCTTGTGACTTAAGCGATTCAGTAAGTTGTGCAGGTGCTTGTTGAAGCCGCGGTTCAACTTGGTCAGCAACGAGTTGGACAAGGGTTGGTGCATCAGCAGCCGTCGTGATCGATGTGGATAAAAAACGAAGGTAGAAGAATGCTCCAACCAGAAGGCATGCCATGACAGCAATGGTCAGAGTCAGCCTGCTTTTCGACTTTGCGGCGGTCTTTGCAATACGGTCTTCTAGTGCATGTAAACGTTTTTCAATAGTGGACAAGTCTGTGTCATGCATTACTCGGAATCTCCATGAAATAAAATGCGGTGGTGGATCAATTTATATAAGTTTAAAAGCTTTGAGTTCTATCAGTCATCGCTGGTCCGAAAGGGTGAATCGGTTTTCAGCACCGACATAGTTGGAGCAACAGTACGATCAACGATGAGTAGAATGTTATGCATAAATCGTTGCTGCAACAGCTCCTCATCCATGTTCATTGCCGCTTTAATAGGAAGTGTGTCAAGTACCTTACTGATGCGTTCGAATTCTTCTTGCGTGAGTACTTTTAATTGACCTTGAAGTTTTTCACCCTCAATCGCCATTCCCTCAACGGTGATGTCTGAAAGTTTTTTGACTCTTTCTGGAGTCAGAGAAGGTATTTCTTTTTTTATATCAGCGGCCATTTTGTCTGTAACTCTCTGGAGGCTTTGATTTGCCTTCTCTTGCAACATGGAGGGCAGACGGTCAGCCATAGACTTCGCCTCTTTGGTAAGCATTGACTGTAGTTTTGGGCGGAGTGTCTTAAGACGTTCTAATGTTAATTTCCGGTAGGTTGGGACTGCTTTCATTGCAGCCTTGGCGAACTTCTCTTGAAGAGAGGGAAGTAACTCCTCAGCCTTTATCTGTAATGCAGCCTGTATCGTCTCTTCGTTGAGCTGTGTTTTGAGTGTTTTGAAAAGAAGAAAGCCAACAATGCAAAACATTGAAAAGAGGAGAAGAGAGCCAATAAGAACTGCAGTGCGACTTGTGCGTTGGGAATGAGAGATGCTATCTAGGCTTTTCTCTAGTTGATCAATTGATTGAGAGAGAGACTCGATACTTGTTTGTGAATCAGAATCCTTACCATCAGTCATTGGATTACCTTTAGGAGTTAAAAATATAGTTGTACATGGCGTGAGAATTGATATTTTTTGAGGGAATAGAATGAAGGAATTTTCGAGTGCACAAGCATGTCCTATTGACTGAAAACTCTTTCAATATTTTGGCCGTGTTAGGATAAAAAAACCTGTATCCCAAAACCCCCTCCCATAGCCCGCCGTTTTACGTTCCTTGGTACAAAATGTCAAATTGCCCCCCGATGAAGGTAGTTGATTCGTTGAAAGATTCTCGATTCGTAGTCACTCGCCTTACACCATCTCAAGTTGGTGCACTCGGTGTTATTGGAATACTTGGTGGAGATGCGGAATTGATTCTGAATGCTCATTTTGATGCATACAGTAAGTCCTCAATTCAGACGTTGGACGTTGGCTCTCTTGTTGCTGGTGACTGGCACCATGCAATCGTGGTGAATCAGTCAGCATCGGATTCACCCGAAGGCACGGCTCCGCAACGTCAGGAGAAGTCCGAGTGTGTTGTCTTAGTGAAGACAGGAGTAGAGACTTGGGAGATCCATGTTCATGGAGGGCTAGCTGTTATCAAATCCTTGTTAAAGACTTTCGTGTCGGCCGGGGCTGTGGAAATTC
>PKCL01000027.1 GCA_002862165.1 Planctomycetaceae bacterium | reverse complement strand
ACCTTGATTCCGCATTTCGAACAGACTCCACCTTTCCCCGCGAGTTTAATTGGAACGGTTATACGATGATTATTCGGACACTGAAATGTAATAGTAGAAGATTCGACCATTTAAAATTACCATGACGAAAGATAAGGAACGACGCTTACATTACAACAGAAACATCCCCTCATTACTTTACCCCCCCATTTTTGTAACGTAAAAATAATTCTATTTATTTTCAAATACAATTTACAAAGTCGACTCTAATAACGGCACAGAACGCACACCCCACTGAATACGATCCCGGCAACTACTCACTTCAGGTCTTCTCAATGGCAATTTCCGTTGTATGCACAAAATGCCAGGCACGCTTCAACGTAAGCGACAAATTCGCCGGACAAACTGGCCCTTGTCCAAAATGCAAGCAGCCGATCAAAATCCCAAAGGCAACGGGCGATGTCACAATCCATGAGCCTTCAAAGCCTACAGAGTCATCTCAATCGGGCCACATGCCGACTGCACCAATTGTGTTTAAAGAAGAGTCATTCTCTCCTATCTCTGTAACGATACTTCTTGTTGCAGGTGTACTCTTATTATTTGGGGCATACGCTTCCGGCAGAGTATTCAAGGTCGAATCTGGCCAACCAGCTATACCTTTTCTTCTACAGGCCCTAACAGCTTTCTTTGTCGCAATACCTTGCGCAAAAGTTGGGTACACCGTAATGCGAGACAAGGAACTTGAACCATATCGTGGCCGACCACTCGCTATCCGAGTTTTGGTCTGTAGCATGATCTATGCAGCATTGTGGTACGTACGGGGAACAATTGGGATTGATAGCCCTGAGATATGGCAATGGACTTTTCTTGCTCCAGTATTCTTATTTATGGGTGGCTTGACTGCAGTCCTTAGCTTTGACATCGACTGGGGTGTTGGAGTGAGCCACTATTTTTTCTATGTAATCCTGATAGCTTTAGTGAGATATCTAGCAGGACTACAACCACCTTTGTAAACACTGAGCAGGAAGTGCTTTAGATAGACCCAATAAATTTGAGATCGAATGTCCTTTGCGAAACTCCAGGAACTGAAAACTATTCATGATGGCGGCGGTGTTCGGATTCCGCCGGACAGGACCGTTCCTCTGACCGCCCGTATTCGTAGATTACTGGACAGTTCGCCGGTAAGACGAATGGCAGCAGTGCGACAACTGGGTCTTGTTTCACTGGTTTACCCCGGGGCTGTACACTCACGGCTTGAGCATTCTCTTGGAGTTTATCGACTCTCCCTTGAGTTTCTGTTGAGTTTACAAAGTGATGAGTGCTTTCGTGAAACTATTTCCGAGCAAGACGCCTCGGCTTTCTTAGTCGCTGCAATGCTTCACGACATCGGACATTGGCCATTCTGCCACCCCATCGAAGATATGGATTTGCCAGGTATACCACGACACGAGGAGCGAACATCCCTGCTCATCTCAACGGATGAAATTAAAAATCTTCTCAAGTCTGATTGGGGTCTTTCAGCAGATCGTATTGCTGAACTAATACTAGGATCCGCGGCCGATCCATCTGGGAAGATCATTCATTCACTTCTCTCTGGACCAATAGACGTCGACAAGATGGATTACCTAATGCGGGACAGCCTGCACGCCGGAGTACCATACGGCAGACACTTTGACCAAGACCGCCTACTCGCAAGCCTCTGCCTTGATGCGAACGGAGAATCGCTCGCAATTACTGAAAAAGGAAAGACTGCGGCAGAACTTATGGTGTTTGCTCGCTACGTTATGTTCAGTGAGGTTTACTGGCACCATGCCGTACGATCGGCAACAGCAATGCTTCAGCGAGCTCTTTGGCTCAGTCGTGAAACGTTAGACGTAAACCAATTAGTTCAATCGACAGAAGAATCCTTTATCCAAAACATATGTCAGAAAAATGAAAATCCAGACATTCGAATGATTCGAAACGGGCTCTTTGGTCCGCAACGGAACCTTTTCAAACGGATCGCCGCGTTTGATGCGAAATCTCACCCCATTCTCCATAAGACTCTAGCTGGCCTTCCCTACAAAAACCTTGTTCAAGTGTCTAATTGCTTCGCAAAACGACTAGCCAAAAAAACGAACTCTGATATTAGGCACAATGAAATACTTTTAGACGCACCACCAAAACAGCGTGAAATTGAATTTAATTTACAAGTGCGTTGTCGTGATCAGTTTGGTCAGGGTGAGTATCGCTGGCGATCACTCACAGACATCTCACCAGTCACGGAGTCCCTAGCACATCAACAATTCGATTGCCTAGTAAAACAAGTCCGCGTCTTCGGATCACACGACGCTTTTGCTGCTGTGCAGAACACAACTGGCCTCGAGAAGATTCTTCTTGAGGCCAGTAATGATGCATTGGAGTAAACAAAGAAAACCTTAAGGAAGCTTGCCTTCCTTAAAAATCTCACCATACGTGACACCCGATGGGCTTTTCTCTGACTCTACCTTCGCCAATGCCTGCCGAATCTTTTCTGGATTCTTTGCATCTTTTTTTCGATCCAGTAAAGCATCGAGGAGCTCGCCGTACGCATTTTTATTCTTTTTACTTTTTCCCTCATGACACAAATTGCACTTCGCCTTGGCAACTGCCCCAGCATCAAGGTTACCGTTGTTTACGTATACCTCTTTAAATTCATCATAGAACTGCTTCACAGCGAATGCTGGACTTGCAGAAACCAAAAAGGCTCCAACAAATGCCACCAAGAATAATTTACTAAGCAATTGAAATTTTTTCATATTTTATTTTCTCCTTACATACCACAAGATGAATACAACAGAATGCCTTCCATCTCGGCTACAGTTCCAACAAACTTTTACAGTTTTTATCTTTTAAATTTGTACTTTTCATACACCACAAACTAGGACGTACCGTCTATACAATGACGTCAATTCAATGATATTACAGCAAAAAAATGCTAGTGTTTCCGCAATGCCTTCTAAGCAATTCAATTCCTGCAATTGAGATTCGATCTCAATTGCATTGGCCCGAGTTCGTGCCCTAAAAATTATTCGATTGCTGAAAACCCTCGATAATCCAATGGCTGTCCCGCTGAAGAATAGTCGATTTCAACCAAGTTACCGGCACCATCAATTTTGCGAAAAATTCTTCCCCCCTCATATCTTCCCCGCTGGTCAGTCCAATTAATCGCGCGCTGATATACCTCTGGTTCTGCCACCCCTACCTGCTCTAACAAAACAGCTGACTCTGGAATAATAAATCGACAATGCTCCGCAACAACTCGCAACTGAGGAACGTCGTCCTGCCCTGGCGCATCCTCCAGACGAGCAAATCCATCTTGGCAGACAAACGTTGCGTCACGAAGTCGAAGCTGTACATTGGCGGACACAAATGGAAACATGGACTTACTTCTTGCGGTAAGAAACCTTTGCTCAACTGTGACGCCGCCGCCAATCCAAGAAAGTGACCATGCTGTAGATGACTCACAAACAAAACACGTCAGATCAC
>PKCL01000337.1 GCA_002862165.1 Planctomycetaceae bacterium | reverse complement strand
AGCCCAAACTCCTGTCCAAAAAATTCTTAGCTCTGAATATAATGACGATGGTGATGAACTCGTCTCATCACTACACAGAACAGATGATGCTTTACATATACGACTCGTAGGAGCCTGTGACGCTTCAAATAAAATAATTAGCGAAGTGCTTGATATTGTTATTTGTGAGGGCCTTCTCGCCACATTCTCAAGTGGTTCCTGTGGGGTCCTTCATGCAGTTCGCCGTGACTATATTCGAGACTTTGAACAACACGCTGCGACACCAAGCTTTTTACTTTATGAGTTTTGGGATAAACAAATTGAACAGTTTTTATCTGTACAGGGGTGTCTCGATGAAGAAGTAGAGTCAACTCGTATCGCTCTTCGACGATCTGCGGATGAAAAAACACTGACAAGACTCGCGAATGTCTCTGGCAGACTTCTAGCTTTGAGAAAGCGAGTGCTACCAGCTCGACGAGTACTGGAAGAGTTAGTCTCCAGAAAAACAACGCTTGTCAGTGAAGCAACACTTCAATTCCTTAGTAACATGATTGGCACGCTCGAACGTCTTCTTGCTGACATAACAGCAAATCGAGAAATTCTAGAAAGTGCAATGAATTTCTCCCTTACGGTGATGACTCATCGCACCAATATGACAATGAATCGACTCGCCGTTGTGAGTACCATCTTCCTGCCACTTACTTTTCTCTGCGGCGTCTATGGTATGAATTTTGAGATAATGCCAGAAACAGCGTGGGTTCATGGATATAAAATGTTTTGGGTTGTGTCAGCAATCATCACACTCACACTAACAATACTGCTGCGAAAAGCACGATTACTTTGACTGAAGTGCAGTCTTCTTCTGTTCTTCTTTACAACGGCCTAGAGTTTTCTCCATCCTTTAGCATCTTTCTCCCGCAGCTATAACAACCGGACCTATCTATTGTTCCGGTAATAATGGTTAGGCCTCTTTCAGTAGATTACAAAAAGTTTACTACATACGTTGACCTTTCGCCCTCGTGAGGTACGGTTGAAAGCGTTAATGGAACACTCTGTTTCATTGAGATAGAAACTTGAAGATCTGTAGCTTCACTTCATGGCCGATAACGAAGAATTCATATCGGAATTTCTTGTCGAGGCGTCTGAAAGTTTAGACCAACTCGATCAAGATCTCGTCGCGCTCGAAAAGCAGCCGCACGACTCAGATCGCTTAGCAAGTATCTTTCGTACCGTTCATACTATTAAAGGTACATGTGGTTTTTTTGGATTTACAAAATTAAGTACCTTATCCCACCACGGTGAACATCTACTCGGTCTTCTTCGTGATGGGAAAATTAGTTTTAATAGAACGTTAGCATCTCTCCTTCTTGAACTTGTTGACGCAATACGAACATTTTTATCATCCATTGAGTCTACGGGCAAAGAAGGTGATATCAGCTTTCCAGATCTCTGCCAACGCCTCGACGGAGCCTGCGTCTCGACAGATACTGACTCCATTATCCAAGAGCAAAAGTCTGTTTCCTCAAAAACAAACAGTAGTAATCAATTTCAACAAGAAGATAATCAGAGCGCCACATCGGATCATGATCAAACTCTAACGTCATCGGATGTTACTGAGCTTCCTCAAAATGATGGTCCTAATTCTGCACCACAACCTGATTCCACACGAAAGACAGTGACTGAATCGGGTGAAGAAAGCTCTCGTCCAACAAACACAATCGATGCCACAATACGAGTAGATGTACAACTGCTCGATACAATCGTCGACCTCGTGGGTGAACTAGTCTTGGCTCGAAACCAATTACGGACAACGGTCACGGATGAACCTGTGCTACTAGACGCCGTCAATAGAATCCACAACGTCACCGGTGAACTCCAAGAAGTGGCTATGAAGACCCGCATGGCCCCAATCGATCAACTCTTCAATAAGTTTCCAAGAATTGTTCGTGATGTCGCAGCAACATGTGACAAAGAAGTTAGTCTTCATGTTGACGGCGCTGACACCGAACTCGACCGAACGCTCATTGAAAAAGTACGTGATCCCCTCACACATTTAATTCGTAATGCTGTTGATCACGGAATCGAACCCACTGATAAAAGAATAAGTACTGGCAAACCAGCTGCAGGGCAATTGTCTTTGCGTGCTTTTCAGGAAAGTGGTCAGGTCACTATTGAGGTGTCAGATGACGGTGCCGGTATCTCAGTCGATGCAGTCCGCAAAAAGGCCATTGAAAAAGGACTTGTGACGGAAACTGTGGCGGCTGACATGTCTACAGATCGCATATTTCAGTTTATTTTTGAACCCGGTTTTTCGACAGCTCATGCCGTTACGAATATATCTGGACGTGGCGTTGGCATGGATGTTGTTCGTACAAACATCGAATCTATCGGTGGAACGATCGATATTAGCAGTCAGAGTGGTGTCGGCACTGTTGTTCGAGTACGGATTCCACTTACTCTTGCAATCATTCCTGCTTTAATCGTTTCAAGCGGCAACCAACGACTTGCAATACCTCAATCATATATACAAGAACTGGTGGGGCTGAGAGAAAACGGGAAAAGTCATATGATTGAGGGGCTCGAAGGGGCCCCTGTTCTTCGATTACGAGATCGGCTTATCCCAGTGGTCTACCTTGATAGATGGCTTGGGCTTCGCGAGTGGAAGCAGCGGCCTCATACCGGTGCCGTTGTAGTGGTAAAAGTCGATAATCATGAATTTGGACTTGTCATAGACGCGGTGACAACATCTGAAGACCAGAATAGTCATGCAACTGAGACAACCGGGCTATGGTTTATTGTGGTGAAGGCGATCAGTAGCCTCTTAGCACCTATGGGAATCTATTCTGGTGCAACAGTTATGGGTGATGGCAGTGTTGTCCTTATTCTTGATCTTCGAGGAATCACAATTGCAGCTGATATTCCTGCCCACACACGCCGAGCCGTTGATCCTCAAACCAATAGCAATCACTTCTTGAAGGCCAGACAGGAAGATTCCCGATACCTTGTCTGTGAAACTCACCTAGGTCGACGCGTTGCTGTACCGCTCAATCAGGTACAACGGCTTGAAAACTTTCCTGAATCTGAAGTGGATCCGGCTGGAGGTATTTATTACGTAAAACGCAATGATGAACTTACCCAGCTTATTGACCCTGACCAGATGTTATCCACATCGAAAACATCACCTCAGAATGATATTCGATCTAATTTGGTAGGGATTGTCCTCCCCAACGAGCACGGCAACAAGGCACTTTCTGTTCGAAAAATTATTGATGTCGAACTAGGCCAAGGTTCACTTGAGAAAACAATGAATCAAGAGGGCCTTTTAGGAACTCTTCTTGTGGGCAATACCGCAACAGAAATTCTTGATATTCCTACTGCGGTTCGGTTGCTAGACAGGAAGCGACTCTCATGAATACAAACTTAGTCAGAGATTCTGAGCAAGCAGTGAAGCAAAGCCGCTGCTGTACATTTCTCGTAGCCGATAAATGCTTTGCATTCAATTCAGATCT
>PKCL01000214.1 GCA_002862165.1 Planctomycetaceae bacterium | reverse complement strand
TAAGGCCGGCTGCTGCACGTCGGACATCGATTGAGATGCTGGAACGAGTTGGTATTCCAGATGCTGCTTCCCGCATTGATCAACACCCACATCAATTTTCTGGTGGCATGCGGCAGCGAGTCATGATTGCCATGGCGCTGTTGTGTGGTCCGGAAGTACTTTTTGCTGATGAACCTACGACTGCTTTGGATGTCACAATCCAAGCACAGATTTTAGAATTAATGAAAAACCTTCAAGAGGTGATTGGGACCGCTGTTGTGCTGGTAACACATGATCTCGGTGTAGTTGCTGGTATCACAGATCGCGTCGCAGTTATGTATGCGGGAAGAATCATTGAGGAAGGAACAACAGCAGAGGTTTTTGCTAATCCACAGCACCCCTACACCCGCGGTCTTCTCGAGAGTATGCCACGCATAGATACACCAATTCAAAAATCACTGTATGCCATCCCTGGTCTACCACCTGATCCAGGAAATCTTCCGGCAGGGTGTCCATTCCATCCGCGTTGTGCCTCTGCGACAAATCAGTGTCAGAATATCTACCCTGAAAGCAGAGTGATTTCATCGACTCACCAAGCAACCTGCTGGGAGATAGAAGGATCTAAATGACCACAATGCGAAAGGAAAAAGCTGAAATAAAATTTCTCGATGTTTCTGATCTGGAAGTGCAGTTTCGTGTTCCAAGGCGTGGTGGCTTTTTCTATCAAAAAAGTGCAGCCTTAAAGGCTGTTGATGGGATAAGTTTTTCAATGACACGCGGAGAAACACTTGGACTTGTTGGCGAGAGTGGTTGTGGAAAATCAACAACTGGTCGGGCAGTGCTTCAACTGTTACGACCGAGTCGTGGTCGTGTTATTTTCGATGAAGAACCGATACATGAATTTTGGAAAAAAAAAGGTCAGAAGTGGGTATGGGATCAACGTCTACGAGATCTACGACGTCGAATGCAAATGATTTTTCAAGATCCATTTGCGTCACTCAACCCAAGAATGACAGTCGAATCGATTTTGGCAGAGCCACTGCGAAACTTTGATGTGATCCGAGGGGTCGAGCGACGAGAAAAAATTCAGCATCTCCTCACGACTGTTGGCATGGATCCACGATGTATGCGTCGATATCCTCATGAGTTCTCCGGTGGACAAAGACAAAGAATTGGTATCGCCCGAGCACTTGCACTTGGACCTGAATTTATTGTTGCTGATGAGCCAATTAGTGCACTCGATGTTTCTATTCAGGCGCAGATCATGAATTTATTATCAGAGTTGCGTGAGAATCTCGGTCTGACACTTCTTTTTATTGCACATGATCTTGCTGCTATTCGCCATGTAAGTGATCGTATTGCAGTCATGTATCTCGGACGCATCGTTGAACTGGCCAGTTCACAAACAATTGTTAATCGTCCTCAGCATCCGTATACGCAGGCGTTGTTATCGGCGGTACCTGTACCGGATCCGAAGCAAGAGCAATCGAGGCAACGGACGGTCTTGTCAGGTGAAATACCAAGTCCGATCAATCCACCAACAGGTTGTCCTTTTCATACTCGTTGTCCTTTATGTGAAGATCGTTGCCGTCGTGAAATTCCGGTAATGCGAACCATTGAAACCGGCCATCAAGTTGCCTGCCATCTGGTGTCCTAGAAACTTGTCAACACATTTTTTATAATTGAACTCAGGATGTCGATACAACAGGCTGCTTAAGAAATATTATTGATGCACTGAGAGAGGTTTTATAGTGAGACATTTTTTATGTAGCTATTTCTGTCGGCAAAAGAACCAACAGTGGAAGAAGAGTTTTTTCAATATCATTTTTTTAGCCTTTGGTATTTGTGGCTGGTTGATATGTCATCCAAGTTTTGTTGTTGCCAATGATCTTTCTCAAGATGAACAGGAAGCACAGAAAGAAAAGCTGCAGCCTCTCCAGAGCTTTATTGGAGGCTGGAAAGGGGTTGCGATGCAGAAGTTGGGTGGTCAAGACCGTTGGGCTGCAGAAGCTGAATGGGCCTGGTCATTTGACGGAGGTATTGCGGCAATTGTCTTCGAGTTGTCACCCGGTCGTTTTTTTACACGAGGTCAAATTATCCCAGGGGTAGAGGAGAATACATTTATTCTTCGGGCACACCATGCAGAAACAGATACGGTCGACACGTATTCTGGTTTTATGGATGAAAACAAGCAACTTGAGTTTACGAATCAAGTTATTCAAATCAGTCGACCGGCAAGGCTTTTGATAAAGACTCTGGCTGATCATAAGCGTCTCGTGATCACACTGCAGTACGGCTCAAATGAAAAACGCCTGCAGCAAGGAGCAACACTCGGATACACCCGAAAAGGAACAGTGTTCGCGACACGTTCACGCCCGCTTCACGAATGTGTCGTGACTGGGGGCGAGGGGAATCAGCAGGTGTCTTACAATGGTGAAACGTATTGGGTCTGCTGCAAGGGATGCCTCAGTATGTTCGAAGCAAATCCTGAAAAAGTGATTGCAGCGTATGAAGCCCGAAAAGTAAAGGAACAAGAAAAAGAACAGTCTCAGTGACCAAGAGTCTTGCTTCGTAGTTTTTTTATACGGTATCGCTCACATAGCACCAAAAAGCATGCCTCTATGCATGCTTTTAAGATGTTGTTCTTCCCGTTGTTTCTCTTCGCTGAATAGGTGATAATTCATAAGATTTTTGGGGAGTTATTAGGCTGTTGGTGGACATCGTTGACTTCTTTTGTAGGTCGGTGCTTTGAGATGAATCATTTTCCAAAAAGCAGGCATCAAAAAACGAGGTATGACAACGCCCGTCTAGAATCACATGTGCATGTTGAGTTGTTGGAAAAGAGGCAGGTTCTCTCAGTCACAGGTATAGTTGATTTTGGTGACCATGCGTTTGATCAGCAAGCACAGGACGTGTCTGATCAAATAGCCATCACGCGGTCGGTATCACATTCATCGATAAGCCAGCTTTCCTCTCTGACACGTTCTATTCCAGCAGGTGGCACGAGCTTGCTGCCAGACGCACAACCGGCAGATAATTTTGTTCTGGGAGGAAATGCATCCAATACTGCCGCCCTCAGTGTGCAAGTAAATGACAATCAGGCCTTGCCCTTCGACAACTATGTTCGTTTGGAAACACCAGCCGTACCGACAAATGTTTGGGATATTAATTTATCTCTTATTCCTATAGGCGATCTTGTTCAAGGTGACGTTGTCTTTATTAGCTTTTATGCGCGTGGAGAACCTTCTGGAGGGGTAACGGCAGTTCAAGCAAATGCTTATGTGCAAGAAAATGGGACGAATAGCAAGCTGGCAACAATACCTATTCGTGGACATACCCAATGGCAATACTTTTCAACTAAACTAGAGGTAGGGTCATCGATTGATGACGGTGGATACAAGTTTGTCATTCATGCAGGCTTTGCTGAACAGTCACTCGAGATAGGTGGTCTGGAAATCCAAAACTATGGTCGCCTTTCCCACAGGAAGTCTGATGTCACGATTCAAGTGGTTGATC
>PKCL01000493.1 GCA_002862165.1 Planctomycetaceae bacterium | reverse complement strand
GTACCACCTCGACTGCTATCGTTTTGCAGTTGATGCAACCGACGGGAATCCAAACAATCAATTCCCTGGGTGGCCGGTAGTCATTCATCAAACCGAAAACCGTGGTGAAAATAGAATTTCCTGAGCATCTCACGAAATGCGAGCATGTCCATAAAAGCATCACGAACGTCTTGCCGAACACACTGTTTCATGTGTGATACTTTATATAGACTGCATTTTGTACAGGCTGCGTGCGTCACATACACGATGATACTTCAAGGCAGTACTCAACATGAATGATGCGTCCGAACAAGTGATTGAGTCCATGTTGCAACAGCTTCATTCCTTTTTCTTTCACCAATGATCAGTACATTCATTCAGCGCAAACAGTTTTTGAAAAGTAAGGATTCCCACTCAGAGCACATGTAGTACGCTGCCTGCTGGTACCGCTCAAGAACTTCAATTCATCACCATTTTCAAAAAGTAATTACTTGCTTTCGTACGATACTTTTGAATCAATGCGCTCCCGGCAACAGAGACTGCCTGTGCATCAGCCTGTATTGCTACCATCCGAGATAGCTTCACTCACCGTACTCTCTGTAAGTCAATTTTTCACGTACAGGGCTCAGTGTTTTTTTATCAGCAACTTTTCCTTGGCACATAATCGAAACGCTACGTGGCTTCATCGTTTCAGGAACATTGATATGAAATTTATTCATCACATTCTGGTCAATGCGATGGTTTGCCAAGTGAAAAGATAGCGGGCCTTCACGAGTCTCAACTCGAAGATAGCAATCACCCTCAGTTACTTGGTGACTATCATCTGCGTAGGTAAAACCATACGCACCATGCAATGCAGGATAAATATAGCTGACCAATTTGTTTTGTGGATCATAGTAACCCACAAGTGTTGTGACTGGTATGCCGAACTCCTGCGGCTTGCGTTTGACCTGATGCTGACTACCCTGTTTTTTATTCCAATGCTTTCCGTCGGATAAGTAACTTGCTTTAAAACCACGTGACATTTTAAGTCGCTCACCATGAAGCAAAAGAAAGCTATCGTAAGAGGCGTTTTGTTCAATTGTTATAGTACGCCCGCGATTAGCCGTCGAAGCTCGTGGCAACTCAAGATTTTTTATCCATTTCCCATCCTGCATTGACACGACAACCACATCGTATTCAGACAATAATGAGATTAGTTTTTCTGAAGTGAGGCCGTTCACTGAAGCATCGATTTTTTCACATACTTCAATCGTGTGGTCATACGGGTCCATATGTCCTGTATCAATATTCCACTTCCGAAACCCGGATGGTGACTGTGAATCAAACACGGCTTTACTTTCTAAGAAGCTTTGGATTTTGGATGCCGAGTACGGTGTATACAACGTGAAACGATTAAAACTCGAGAGGGGCGCACCACCCGCCATTGCATCGAGCCCAAAGGAACGACCATAAAACGGACTCTGGCACTGGTCGCTCAGGCATGCATCTTTTCCGCTGCGGTACGGAGAAAAATTTGGGATGAATCGGTTTTTATCTGCATCCCAACCCCATGTTGAATTGATCTGACCAGCGGGGTGGTGTACGGAACCAAGAAAGCCACCCTCGTAATGCCCAAGTCCATAGTTGTGACCAACTTCATGGCTGAATTCATTACCAATCGTTTGATCAAGTGTCACGATACCACCACCACCCGAGCCGCCATGTGTCACGATGCCGTTTGAATAGTTGCCACAACTAGTGTGAGCTGTTAGCTGTGCCGTAACGTACGGATGACTTCCTTCACCTATGCCGGCTGTGCTATGGACTCCATAGTTGGCGTTATTTATACCGTGTGAGATCAATTCTTTACCGATACGCTGACGCATGGTACCGGTATGCCACCCACCAGTACTCGGATCCTGCTCAATGAGTAGTGTGCCATCAGGTAGCATCACTTGCCGAAGAAACAATGATTCGTATTCACTGACGATCATTCGACTTGTTGGAACCGTCTGGAAATACTCCCGATGAGCTGTCGAATCTGTGGCAAACTTAAACTGATCTCGCGGTGGAGCAAGCATACCAAGGTCGATCGTATGCAGGAGCAGTTCAGTCGGTGCCCCGATCTTGAGGGTTTTTAATCGACCGCGTTGACCTTCCTGACGAAACCAAAGATTTAAACCTGGAACAATCCATTCAGCCGGAAGGACACAGCTCCACGTTGCTGCGGCGTATAAAATATTCTGATTCTGAAGTTCATCCTCCAAAAGCCACTGCCCGCGAACAGCCTTGAACTGCAATGTCTGAGAACGGCTGACAATGACGGAGCGATTACCATAGTGAACCGTTGACTTTGCTCCGGCATTCGAATGAATCCGGATCATTTTGCCATCATGATTTTTCTGTTCTGGCAGGTATATTTTTGCGGACCATCTCCCATCAGCAGTTTGAATTTCAACCAATTCACTTTTTTGCAATTGTTGGTTTAAAAATGTCGCATCAGGATCACTCAACTTCTTCAGGTCACCACTTTTATTCATGAGCGTCACGACACCGGGACGAGATTGAAAAGAAACTGGCTCCTTCGGTATCCCGTCGAGGTAGTAGCCTGTCTTGGGAAATTCTTCAGGTTGCACAAGGTCAAGAATTCCGAGAGTTTCCCCGCCTTTATCGACCGCGGCAAGCTGCATTGAGGCCGTGCTGTCAGCTTGAAGCGGTCGCACCATTACCAAACATCTCCGATTACCAACCAAATGCGGCTGATGATCCCCCGTACGAATTTGTGCGGGTACAATCTGACTTTGGGCGAATAAAACCTGTGCTGCGAGTGATCCTTCCAGATCATTGGTTGGTGTAGTTGTATTGAAGACCAGGGTCTTCGCTGCATAAAGGGAATTCGTTAGCGTGGCACACAGAGTCACAGCTGCCATCATACGGATACAGTTTACAAACAGCATGTGCACTGAACCCTCCGATGAAAAAAGTGAACGAACAGACGATAACACAAGAAAGGATCAGAGTTGATTTTCGCCGGTGTACTTTCAACTATTTGAAACGACATAATTCAGCCTACAACAAGTACCAACGCATCCTCGAAGAGTGCCGCTTCAGAACGACACTTGGGCACGGGCTTTTCATAAATTATCTGGATAGTCTGACAGCATTCCTTTTGGATATTTACCAACTTGACATGCCTTTTCGTAAATGAGCTTTGGGATGCTTCCAGTCAATTTATACGCAGCGGCAATATGAAGTGCTTCCAGCACAACCATTTCATCACGCGTGGTACTCAAGACATCCACCAACCCCTTCAGCCCAGCCTGCCTTTCGCCCACGGCAACTAATGCCTCCGCAGCAGCAAGTTGAACTGCCGGCTCTGAATCATGAAGAAGTGATTGCAAAATCTCACTTGCAGATGCTGCACTGTTGCCACGAATGGTACAGCCAACTGCTCCCCAGTAACGCATGACAGGATGCTTACTCTTCATCACCTCTTCAAGCTCGGGAAGTACTTGAACATCACCATCACATGCTG
>PKCL01000129.1 GCA_002862165.1 Planctomycetaceae bacterium | reverse complement strand
CTGACTGCTCTCCACATGACTGCTCTCCACCTGACTGCTTACCACCTGACTGCTCTCCAACTGACTGCTCTCCACCTGACTGCTCACAATCACACGACCCTTCCGAACCGTTCTCTCGATCGCCACCTTCACGCTGCTTATTTTTGAGTATTCGCTCAATCGCCTCCCCATCATCAACCCCATCTGAAGAGAGACTTTTTGTCTCCGTACCGTCTCGATCATTCTTCGAGTTGTTCTGTTGCTGATCCTGCGAGGTACTTGGAGAGCCGTCTTTTGCACTCGGCGAATCGTAACTCTGCTCCGCAGATGCATCACCTCGAGGAGCACCCTCACTTTCGAGGCCCGCATCATTGCCACCAGGCACAGCCTGGTCGTCTCTATTCCCTCTCGAATCTGATTGCTGCATTTCACGAGAACTACCCGAATTCGACTCACTGCTTCCGTCGTTGGTTTGTGGCTCACTGCTCCTGCCACCAGTATTATCCTCGGCAGACACACCAGACTGTTTCCCTTGGCCCTCTTCAGAGCTCACCCCTCCACTTGCATCCTGGTCTTTCTCCTCAGCCTGATCCTGGCTCATTTCTTCACTACGAGGCTGTTGTTTTTCATTTTTTTCTACCGGGTTTTGTTGTTCAGGAATTTCACCGGACTTCTTTTCCATATCTTTCAAGGACTGATTACCCGGTCGATCCAACGCATCGCGAGAAGGCGTGGTTTGCTCTGGCTGCTCAGGCTTCCTATCTGGCCACTGCTCTTCTGGATCTTTTGGCGGTGAGCTTTGTTCGTCAATGATGATTCGACGCCATTTTGTTGCGGTACTATTTGGCTCGGGTTTTCGGTTATCGTGAACCACAGCTCGATACTCAATAATCTTGGCACCAGGGGCATCTTGAGCAGGCACAATACGGGTACTCACACGAACCTCACCGTCTCCATTCACCTGATTTTGACTGTCGCCAAACTGCCACAAAACTTTATCACTGATCAAACCAGTTCCCTCAGGACGAGTTTCAACGACAACCTTGGAAAGTGAATAATCTGGATCGATAGCGCGAACACGAACCCTCATCGTAGCCCGAGAAGGCATTCGCTCAGACTCTGCTTCTGGAAGTTCAATAGCAACTTCTGGCGCAAGATCAGGAAAAACTTCAACCCGATGCGTAAGAAGTTCGTCGACTACAGGAGCCAAATCTGTACCACTCTCCGATTGAGAACGGAAACGAAGCCGATATGAAGGATGCTCCGCCGATGTCCGGTCTGCTGCCAACCGCAACCGAAGAACTCCTGTTGCAACCTGTTGATTTTTAGGGTCTACGACCAAACGCAAGTCATCTGCTCGGTCAGTATCAAGAAAATCGATCCACGCTGCATCGAGCGTTTGGTTCGACTCAACTTCAATACGTGCTTCAGTTCCTTCAATCGCACGAATGTCACCCTGCCACTCAACAACCTGATCAGGCTGATCGGTATATGCCGGAAAAACATACTGTACTTTTTTCACTAGCAGTGACGGAGCATCAAGTACCCTTACATCAAAAGGTTCTGTGCGTGTGTCACCCGCTTCAATCCTCACCCTAATTGAACGGTCTAATCCGATTCCACTCGAAGGAAGTCTTACCCAATACAGTTGACTCTCCGGACGCTTCCGAAGAATCGCCTTCCAAGGCTTCCCCTCCGGATCAAGCCTTCCGTCATCAAGTAAAGCAGACACCATAACATGAGGGATCTCTGCATCTCTTAAATTTTCTATTTCTGCTGAGATGATCACTTGTCGACCCCGAACAAGCTCAACGCCACCACCTTGCCACCCAAGATGCTGTCGCTCGTCGAACATGTAATCGCTGGGTGGCAATGCATGCTGAGGATTTCCTCGTCCAAAGACTGTCGTCCAATAGCAATTAACTTCTTCTACAGAAACTCTGGAGGGAGCCGCCCAGTTTGACCACGGAACCAACAGCCTCGCGGCTGTTACAAACGGACTCTTGGGCGACAGGAGTGAATAGACCGTACCAACGAAAACAAGACATGCAAGGACTGCTGCTAAGGAAACAAGGTGCTGTTGATCAATGACTGCATCAGTTGGAATCGTTGTCATTTGACGAGCAGCTCGCTTGTCAAGTGATCGCGTTATCAAATCTTTATGCGGATCAGTCTCTCCAGGGTTCACAAGAATTGCATTCACGAGATCATTATGAAGCTCTGGAAACTCAAGTTCGATCGATCTTGCTGCATACAGAACATTGACTTGATAACGAAGAATTGGCACCAGCCATTTCCATGCTATTGCTGCAACCCCTAAGGTACCGGTAAGCAACCATGTCCACCGGATCCAGACGGGCATTCCACCAGTTATCCACCAATGATCTAAAACCACACCGAACAGCAGCCAACAAAATCCTGCCACCATCGTGGTCAATAGAAAAGTAGCAAAAGCAACACTTTTGTAATTCGAACCAGCTTCAGCGAGCCTCTTATCGAGATATTTCGCTGCTCGCGATCTATCAGCCCCCTGCCAATCTTGGAGTACTAGCTCGGAGTCAGTTCGCTTGCCTGCTGTTGCCATGAGATGTCTCGCTTCGCCTCAATCACCGTCTGCTGTAAAAAGAAACGCTGTACTACACCCCGAGAATCACCTGTCTTTTGACTCGACTATTCATTGCTTCGGGCATGGAACACGTTGACGCCACTAGAATAACCCTCCTATTGTACGACTCATGGTTACAAAAAACCTCTCATTACAAAATCAGGCCTAAATTCAAGATGCTTCCCAACGCAGAAAGTTTTCGACGACTGGTTGATGGACGGGCTACCGGAATCATTCCTGCCCTCGCCCGAACTGGTCTCTCTGCTTTTGAACTGCCATATGAAGGCATTGTTCGGTTGCGTAACTATGGATACGACCACGGCATATTCACTGTGAGCCAGGCATCGGTGCCCGTTGTTTCTGTTGGAAATATCACGCTTGGTGGAACTGGAAAAACTCCTCTTGTCGCATGGCTGGCCAACTGGTTCATCACCCGCAATCAGAAACCTGCCATTATTAGCCGTGGCTACAAAGCCAAGAAAGGACACCTGAGCGATGAAGCAGCTGAATTAAATATACTTCTGCCAACCGTTCCACACTTCGCGAACAGACAAAGAATTATTGCTGCGCAAAATGCAACCGAGAACGGTTCAAATATCTTACTTCTTGACGATGGATTTCAACACAGAAAAATCAATCGGAACATTAATCTGGTTACAATCGACGCAAGTGACCCATTTGGCTGTAACCGTATTTTCCCTCGCGGCCTATTGCGAGAACCACTTGAGGGATTGCAAAGAGCGGATGCGATTATTCTCACAAGAACTGACCAGGTCTCAATCAAAGCTAGGAATGAAATTCAAGCTGAATGCTCTCGGCTTTTAGGATCACACAAAAAACCATGGATTCAAACCGAACACCGACCAACAAAGCTTCGACTCGCCGACGGGACAACCAAACCTTTTCAATTACTTCAGAACAA
>PKCL01000502.1 GCA_002862165.1 Planctomycetaceae bacterium | reverse complement strand
AATGCACTGCATTTTTTCAACATGATCTTTATTGGAATCGTGCGAGTGCGTACGACTTTTTTCCAGAACGCAATACGAGAGCCGTTCGTCCTGCCAAATCCTCAGAAGTAATGTGATAGGACGAATCCGAGACCCGGATATTGTTAATGTAGGCCCCGCCTTGCTCTATTGTGCGCCGAGCTGCCGAACGGCTGGCAGCAAGTTTCGTTGATGACATCACTTCTATGAGGGGCAGGCCCTCGCCGTTGAGTGTTGCTAATGAAAACTGATGGCTCGGGACATCAGCGAAGATTTCAGTCAATGCTTCGTCGGTGAGGTTGTCAATTGCTGCACCAAAAAAAGCAGCGGTGGCTTGCTGAGCTGTACGGAGGCCGTCGTTGCCGTGTACAAGTTGAGTCAGTTCTTCTGCGAGTCGTCGCTGAGATGCTCTGCCACCGGGGTTTTCTGCCTGTTCTTGAAGGATTACCTGACATTCCTCCAGTGACATTTCAGTCAGTCTTAGCAAGCACGTCTGAGCATCACTGTCGCTGAGGTTCATCCAATATTGGTAAAATCGATAAGGGCTTGTTTTCGATGGATCCAACCAGACTGCACCGCTGGCAGTTTTCCCCATTTTCGAACCATCAGCCTTTGTCAGGAGTGGGCATGTGATGCCGTGCAGAGTCAGGCCGCGTAAACGTCGCCCAAGCTCAATGCCTGCCGTGATGTTACCCCACTGGTCGCTGCCTCCAATCTGGACGTGACAGTTGTACTTGTCTGCAAGGTGAACAAAGTCCCAGGATTGGAGGAGCATGTAGCTAAATTCGGTATAAGAAAGCCCGCCTTCACGGTCGAGACGACTCTTGACCGAATCCTTGCCAAGCATTTGAGAGAGTGGGACATGCTTTCCGACATCACGAAGAAATTCGAGGTAGCTAACACCACGCATCCAATCGGCATTATTTACAATATGGATTGTTTGGTTGGTTGACTCCAAAAGACCTTTGATTTGTTCTCCAACAGCCGTAATGTTTGCATTGAGCGTCTCGTGTGAAAGAAGATTTCGCTCCTCGCTCCGCCCACTAGGATCACCGATCATGCCGGTAGCGCCACCAATCAGTGCAATGGGTTCATGGCCAGCAAGAGCAACCCGTCTGAGCAGAATAATTGCAACGAGATGTCCGACATGAAGGCTGTCTGCAGTAGGGTCGAACCCGGCGTAGATTCGCCGTCCAGGTGTTGTGAGCCAGTCATGGAGCGCATCGGCATCCGTGGTCTGGTGAACCAAACCACGTTCAGTGAATTCGTGGAAGAGATTTTTAGGCATAGATATTGTTTGAAAGTGTTTTAACTACCGCCAGATATCACCACCAGAAAAAGGATGACTTTGATTAGTAAGAGTTGGTTTTGGCAAAACCTTCAAAATTTGTTCAGCGAGGCGAACGTCTTCTTTTGAAGTAATTTTTATATTCATGGGTGATCCATGTACTACTGATACAGAGTGTCCTGCTGCTTCGGCCATTTGGGCTTCGTCTGTAGCAGTTCGCTGTGTGTCTTTTTTAAAGGAGTCGGCAAGCAATGCACGACTGAATACTTGTGGGGTCTGCGCTTCCCAAAGATTTGTTCTGTCAACCGTGTCTTCGATGCACAGCCGCTCGTCAGCCCGTTTGAGCGTACTTACAACTGGTGTTGCCAAAATCGCAGCACCCGTCTGAACAGCTGTCTTAAATACGTCATCGATCCATCGGGTAGCAAGGCACGGCCGGGCGGCATCATGAATTGCGACAAATTCGATTTCTTTTTTCAAAGCAGCGAAGCCGCTGTAGACAGAGTCCGATCGCTGCTTCCCACCCTCAGCTACTTTGATACCCAGAAATGCAATGTCGGCACCAAATTTCTCCATGAAGTACTCGCGGTCTTCTGGTGCAATGACGATGACAACTTGTTTCACATCATCATGGTCAAGAAATTTTTCTGCAGCGTGTAACCAAACTGATCGCCCAGCAAGTGGTGCAAAAGGTTTTTTATAATTGGCGTCTTTAAATCGGCTGCTTTTTCCAGCTGCAACAAGAATTACTCCAAAATTTTGCATTACTCGATTGCCCTGTCCATTAAAACCTTGATTCCGTCTTTAAGTGCGGGCTTGTCATGTATCCAAAGGGCGAAATCCTCTCCGTGTTCTTGATAGAGGCCGACAAGCCAATCTGGAGCATCGCTAAGCAACCACGATCGAAAATATCGCCATTTTGGATTTTCTGTTCCGTAGACCTCACGAGCAACCCAGCACATTCCTTGCTGTCCACCACCTTGCTGTCCACCACCTTGCTGTCCACCACCTTGCTGTCCACCACCTTGCTGTCCACCACCTTGCTGTCCACCACCCTGCTGTCCACCACCCTGCTGTCCACCACCCTGCTGTCCGCCACCACCACCCGCAGCTCCGCCACCACCACCACTTGAATAATTGAAGGTAGTGACTTGGCCAATGCCGGAAAACAATGGTGTTGAAGTAATACGAACATATTTTCTGTTCGCTGAAATAACTGCCGTTGCTTCGAGGTTTGTTCCTTCGGGGAGCGTTGTAATTATTGGCTGATATCCAACTGCGCTACCCGTCGTAAACGGTCGTTGACTAGTACCCGGTGTCGTATTCCTCGGCCGAGTGTTTGAAAGTGAATCGACTGCGGTATTGTTCGACAGGGCGGATAATTGTTGAGCCAGAATGGTTTTGCTTAACTCCTGCTGAACTACAATATCTTGTGCTACTTGAGCTTCATCAAGTCGTTGGCGACGACGGCCGGAAGGCAATTCAATCGTGAAAAGCATTTCGTCAGCGACAACCGGCAATTGTTTTTTCATTGTTTCTTCAAACGGTGTGCCTTTATAGAGTGTAAGTTCTGCCGTCACGACGCCAGCGGTTACCTCGCCAGTTATCCGTCGCACGAGTGCCTTGTAGGTGCCTGGAAATGCCTCTGCTGCAACATATCGTTCCCTACGAAAGCCATCGTTTTCAGACGATATGCCAGCCTGATTGTCTCCGAGCAATATTCCACCAGACGTTGATCGAGGTGATGCAAGCGAGCAAACCGTTCCAGGTGGCTCCTCAACAAGCAGGTCAATGTCAGCGTCTCCATTCCATGTTAATTGCAAATCAATATCTCGAATCAGCGCACTGTCTATCACTCGGCGAAAGTGGTCGGCGTTATCCTTCTTACCCTCAGATTCAAGTCTTTCAATGGTGGATTTAGCAAGCCGAGCAGCACGTGTCGCAATGTCTTTTTGTGTTAATGGCCATTCGTGTCCAAGCACACCAGCGCACGTCCATCGCAATGAATCTGCGTCATTAAGATCAGCAGCCAATTTAAAAGCTAATGCATATGCCTCTTTGCATTCAGGCTCCAAAATAGCGACTTGTTTGCAAATGCTAAGAGACTGTTTCTTCGACCCAAGCCTCGCCAAATAGCTGGCAAGTGATAAAAGATCGATTGGTGTTGCGGCTAAATCAGCAGCTGATAGCAGGGCACGTTCAACTTC
>PKCL01000504.1 GCA_002862165.1 Planctomycetaceae bacterium | reverse complement strand
TGCCGGATACCAATGCCCGTTGCACCATTAAGGCAGAGAGAGTCGATTATTGGCTAAGCGTTGGAGCACAACCAAGTGACAAAGTACGTGTGCTCATTAAGAAATTTGGAACCAATGGCACTCACTTAAAAGACATGGAAAATGCGCGGTCGCGATTATCCATGCCCCGAATCGTACCCGAAGCGGGCGAGCCTGTACTGGCGCCGAAAGAAGAGGAACCGGCAGCAGATTCCAGTCCAACAAATGAGTCTGCAAATGACACCCCTTCCACCGATTCCGATTCAAAAACTACTGTGGATACTGAGGCCCCAGAGTCACCTGCTGATGAGTCCGTAGTAGCGAAAGCACCGGCAGATGCTGCAGTTTCAGACAGTACAGAGAAAAAAGAAGAGTCTACAGAGTAAGGCGTATGCGGAACGTACTATGCGGATCGATGTCGTTACGCTATTTCCTGAAATGTTTCAAAGCTTTCTGGACGGAAGTCTTCTAGGTGTTGCGCAGAAGGCTGGGTTGCTTGATATCCGCTTCAGTAACATACGAGACTTTGGAATTGGCCCTCATAGACAGGTTGATGACCGTCCCTATGGTGGAGGTCCCGGAATGCTGCTCATGCCAGGGCCGGTTGTTGATTGTGTTGAGTCACTTTTAACCGAAGGTGATTGCTCTGATACAACTGATACTTCGAATAGCATTGCGATGCTCACGCCCTCCGGTAGACCTCTCACCCAACAGATTGTTGAAGATTTTGCTTCAAAACAACGTATTATTTTACTCTGTGGACGCTATGAAGGCTTTGATCAACGCATTTGTGACACCCTAAAACCAGAGCTCATTTCCGTCGGAAACTATGTCCTTTCGGGTGGTGAGGTGGCAGCTATGGTGATTATTGATGCTGTTGCTAGGCTTATACCAGGTGTTTTAGGAGATTCACTCAGTGCTGTAGATGATTCATTCTCCGGGACGGATCGCCTCATTGAGGGGCCACAGTACACGCGTCCCCGCGAGTATCGTGGCCTCCGAGTGCCTGAAGTGTTATTAAGTGGTAATCATCAACGCATCGCCGATTGGCATAAGACACAGGCCATCGATGCAACGCACAACCAAACCAACTATTGCAACGACAAATAACTTACATTAGCCAAAAACATTTCTAGGAGATCAACAATGAGTCAGCAAATCCTTGATCATGTCGAGTCAAAAAGCATTAAAAAAGAACCAGATTCATTTGAAATTGGTGACACGGTAGATGTTCACAATCGTATTCTTGAAGGGAATAAAGAACGGACTCAGATCTTCAACGGGGTTGTTATTGCACGCAACGGTTCGGGCAGTCGTGAAATGTTTACTGTTCGTCGCATTGTCTCTGGTGAAGGTGTCGAACGAAAATTTCCAGTTCACTCTCCGAAAATAGCAAAGATTGTTGTGAAACGTTCTGGTGTTACACGACGAGCAAAGCTTTATTATTTACGGGATCGAGTCGGAAAAGCTGTGCGTCTGCGTGAGCGTCGTACCGACATTCCTGCAAACTCGTAACGCTACGCACGATAACTTGCTAAGAGGTCCTGAGTGGACGCTCGAAAACAAATTGGTTTGCATGGCGAAAAAGAAGCTGCCAATTTTCTTCGCCAACGTGGATATAAAATTTTAGATCGTCGTGCACGCGTTTTAAACGGTGATATTGATATTGTCGCTCTTGACAATCTTACCGTGGTCTTTGTCGAGGTTCGTTCTCGAACGAATACCAAACATGGACACCCGGTTGAAACTATTGATCTGCGAAAGAAACGAAGAATTATCCTATTGGCAAATGCATATATAAAGCAGCACCGGATGAAAAATTATTCTTATCGAATAGATGTCGTTACTGTTCTCTTCGCAACGTCTGAATCACGTCACAACACCTGGTGGTTATGGCGAGCCAAGAACCGACCAATTATTGAGCATTTCAAGAACGCTTTCGACGGAGATATCTAATGTTTTTTTCCAATATAAATAAGGTCTTTTATTTCTTCCGCGGTAGTAAACAGTCGAAACTTGTCGTCTGCTACTGCTTGCCTGAGTAGTTTAAGGCCCGATTCTAGCTTCTGTTTAGATCTTCTGCTCGATACCCGACGAATCGCTACACCTTCTATTTGTGAGGATCGTTGCTGGGCCACTTTGGTATAGACCTCAGGGTCTCGCTCTCCGGAATCACCAACAAGAATAAATTTTCGATTCGGAAAATGGTCAAATATTTCAAGGATCACATCTCGCTTTGATTTTTTTGACGAACGCATTCTTCCAAGTGGGGTTGAGTCTTTGAGACCAAAAAGCTTTAGATGCATTGACCCATCTGGTAATCCCGAGTTTGAAAAAAAGTCACTAAGAGGTCTGGCCAGTTGCCAAGGGCTTGCAGAAACATAATGAAATATTACTCCAGACGATGACCACATCTTGTACAGATTTACCATATCTGTCACCGCAGAAAATTCACGTAACAACGTGTTGGCTAAAAGTTCTCGTCGATCCGCTACATTGGTAATTTTGATCGTATCGTCAATATCAGAAATTACCGAGATCCCGTTTGGATCGACCAGTTGAACATAGCCGGTTGTCCGCGCGGGCCTGAACTGCTTTTCTATATCCACAGACTCAAAATAGAGTTTTAAACCAACGGGTGTTTGGACCGAATTTTCTAATACCGTAGGTCCATCAAGATCGAAGCTTGTTTCAAAGTGGCCAGTGCGATTGGAAACACCAACATCGATCACCTTTGAGCCGACTTTAATTTGAATAAACTGACCCGCAATTCGTTGACGTAAGAATACTTCGGAGCGGGCTTGGAAAACTGGTGAGAGAAATTGCTCCTCATCCATTTTTAAAAGTCTTTTCACCACCGCATACACTACCGTTCGCCGACGGCTAGCCGCCGGCAGTGGTCGGGTGACCATGCCGTGTATGTGGACCCGCCAGGCACCCGTGGTCTCGATCCACTGGGCATAGGTTGGGAAGAAGGTGATCATGGTTGAGTGAAAACCGGGGCCAACGAGCGACGGAATACCGAGTCAAACCTTGCAATGGCCGATTCGTACATTCTAATACGATTTCAGCCGTGGCGACACGTCCCGGCAGAATGGTAAGGAAAATAACGAACATTCCAAAAGATTCAATGGAGACTGGTTAATGGGAGTAAAGAAGTCAGGTAAAGGGCGCCGAAAACTCGGGCAAAAGAAACGACGTATGCGGGCGAAAATTCGCCATCGCAAAGGCTAAATAATACGGGCAAGAAAAGCTTCGTCCGTGATTTACTAAAATTTCTATGTACTTTCCTTGCCCCGTCCGTGGTGTGGTGTAGTGTTGCTAGGCTTCTCAGAGGTGCTGAGGGCCAGTCAATCCACAAATGGCGGTCCTCGCTGGTCCGTCTTGCCACAGGGAGTAAGGATCAATGCACAGGACGCCGTGGATCTATAAAGCCGTCGCGTGTGTGCCAGTTGTGCTGGCCGCCGCAGGGCTTACTGGCTGCAAAAGCCTTTC
>PKCL01000023.1 GCA_002862165.1 Planctomycetaceae bacterium | reverse complement strand
AACTGAGACACGTACCGTCTTCCAAGAATCTAGCATTAAAGAATGATTTTCGCGAAGATTTTCGGTTCATTCCGCTTGCAGCCCATGACGAGTTAGAAAGTACTCAGCACCTTACTTTGTCTACCAAAGATTTAATCCAACTTAAAAAAATGGTGATGGCAAGCGAAGTGGCGTTATGCATATCAGGCGATGCGCTTCAAATACTTGCGTCGACGATTGTTCAAAAAAATCAAATAAATAATGCGTCAATGGGGCAGGTCAACGATGAGAAGCAGGTTTTGTTACATCCTGCCTCTCAACTTTTTTTGATGGAAATAGTTCCATTGTGCGCAGTGTTTGCACGATGCAATCCTCGACAAAAGGAAGCTATCATTGCTGCCTTTAATTTTGGAGGTTTTATAACCCTTATGTGTGGCGACGGTACAAATGATGTTGGTGCGCTTCGTCGTTCGCATGTCGGCATTTCTATCATCAGTGATCCAGAAGTTGAGGCAAAACAGCGTGCGTTTAGTAAGACTTTGTCACGGGCGAAAGCAGATCAGAAAAAGGAACGAAAGAAGAAGGGATCGAAGAAATCATCTCGGGTTATGAACACATCTGCCTTGGAAAAATCGATGAGACAATTGCAGGAAGTACAAGATGATCTCGACCAAATAGAGCTTGGCGATGCATCCATTGCCTCCCCTTTTACATCAAGGGTGGTAAGCATACAGTGTTGCAAAGACGTCTTGATTCAGGGACGGTGTACGTTAGTGACGATGCTTCAGATATACAAAATTCTTGGAGTAAATTGTCTGGTTAATGCGATGATTTTGTCTAAGCTGTATCTGCATGGAGTAAAGCAAGGTGATCGACAATTAACAATTCTTGGACTTGGTGTCGCAGGTCTTTTCTTTTTTGTCACAAGGGGAAAACCCCTTCCCAATCTCTCTACATTACACCCTCCCACTTCTATACTATGCTCGCAGGCATTGCTTTCCATTTTTTCACAGGTTGCCGTCCACTGCGCCGCTATGATCATTGCGGCAGAGGTTGCCTTATCTTTCGTTGATCCTTACGATCCCAGTATGATACCAGACGGGCCATTCAATCCAAATACTTTAAATACTTGTACCTTCCTTGTTAGTGTTTTGGCAACTGTGAATACGTTTGCGGTCAATTATAGAGGAGAACCCTTTGTCGAGCCATTACGATCAAATAAGATGCTTTTTAGGTGCTTACAAGTATGCTATGCGATCCTCTTCGCTTGTGCACTTGAAGTGTTCCCCCCTCTCAACGACCTTTTCCAGCTTACAGAGTTCCCCAGCACAACAGATGCTGAGTCGCTGGAATGGATGTCTGATTCGGGGTCTGGTTCCATTCAATCCCAATCTGTTTTGGTGTCAACGCTGAATAGAGTAGTCAAATTCACCGGCTTCAAAGGTTTTATGACGGGTTTAATGATTTGTGATACTTTTCTGGTGTTTATGTTTGAAAGACTAATTTTGAGTACCTTTGAGAAATAGCAGAAAAAAATGTATATATATAAATAAGTAAATAAATATATATATATATATATATATCTTTGCACCTCGCAATTGTTTTCATAAATGATGAACAATATTGCTCCGCATAAATCTAAAGTAGCAGAGTACTTTTAACCCATCTAATATCATGCACACTACGATTGTAAGACGTGGAAAGTTGCTGAATTTATGGAAAACACAGCGAAAATACAGATTATAAAGAATAGCTGATATTGTTAACAGGGGGAAGATATTCTGGATTAACTTTTGTATTTTAGTTGTTATGTTATAATCGTATGAGATCATCTGCATTATTGAAGAGCAGGGGCTGCCTGTTTCAACTTTATTTGAATTTCTTCTTCAACATTACTTCCAGGTGAAACAGCTTCAGTAAAAATCCGTTGCAACTCAGCCTTTTGGGCTAAGGCTTCGGGATGACCCATTTGAAGAAGTCCAAGGAGACAATTGTATATAGTTTCATTTTCAGTCATGTCTGTTTTCAGTGGGAGCAACCTTAAAAATGCAGGTAATACTTGGGACATAGGGACACTTGAAGGTTGCGCCAAAATCATGCGAGCAACACATGCTGCTGCATTATCTACACATGCAGCGAATGAATCACCCGCAGAAGAATCCATACCAAAAAGGGGCTCAAGGCCTTGAAGAATTTGTTGATAATCTCCTACGACACGTTCTTTCAGAACTTCGCAACAGATACCAGCGCAGAATGCTGCATTGCGTTTTACTTCCTCGGATGGGTCGCCAAGCCCTGCCAAAGATGCGGGTAAAAAGACGGTCTGCCAATAGTCAAACATACCGCCTTCTAATTCTTGTGCTACCTCACTCAGCCAACCAATAGCCATTGATCGGTCGCGTGTTGGTCTGGATGATTTTGCATACTCACATACTGCTGGTAAAAATTGTGGAAGATATTGGGTAAATTGCTCTCCCATCACTCGGCAGAAACCACCAACTAAGTCACATGCTGCTTGCGTTACGACGTCGTGATCATCGTCATCTTCGGGAGCTTCGCCAAGAAATTCGTCAGAAACCTGGCATGGAGCGATTTTAGTTAGTAGCGCATGAGCGCAAGTGAGACATTCGTTTGCAACTGGTAACAAGGAATGAGGTCCGCATAATTCTATCACAGATTGGATTCCTTCGCATGCTTTCGCAACGGTTGTCTTATCGTCGTCTTTTGTTAGACCGATCAATTCTTTCAGCACTGCCGAAACAATTGCTGTCGTGTGAGGAGACATTGGATTGGCACAAGCAACATCACCCTTCGTCCATTGAGTTTCCCCGTTATGGTAAGCAGCAACGCTTGGAATAACCATATTGGGCAGAGCATCCGCAACTTCGCTCTTAATTAACGGATGCCAGTTGCTGGTTGCCTTATGAAGTACCTCCATAACGCTTTCTAAATAAGGGGAAAAGTCAGCACCTGTGTGAGCAGCCAGTTCTCCGATGGCAGTAATCGCTCCTTTCTTAACTTCCAAAAGAGCAGTTCGAACATGAAGAACATAATTTCCGCCGTCCTCATCTTCGTCATCTGAATCATCCAGAGATCCGAAAGTTCCAGCCTGTGGCGTAGTAAAGAGCAATGATTGCAGTTCACGCTTTTTAGAGAAATAAGATTACAATACACCCATAGATGAAAACCAGAGTGGAAATTTTCCATCGTACTTACTTTTTCACTGTCTTCGGCAGGTTCGAGTGAGCCCTCGTCAGTTCCAATCACAGTTACAAGATGAGGCACCAGTTCCGGTAAAGCTGGGGCAAATTCTTCCTTCATTACCTTTGATAGATTAGCGAAAACAGCATAGGCAAACTCGTGAAGGTCTGTCGAGTCACGTGTAAGACCTTCACACGCAGAGGCCATGGTCTCTTGGAAATACGGGCGGAACGTTTCACGGCCGACGGCGATAGCCATGTGTCCCATGCATTCCAAAGCTCTACCACGAAGAGAAAACATGTTTTCGTCGCTTAGTGTCATGCATTTCGTCATCA
>PKCL01000211.1 GCA_002862165.1 Planctomycetaceae bacterium | reverse complement strand
TTAATAGGAAGTGTGTCAAGTACCTTACTGATGCGTTCGAATTCTTCTTGCGTGAGTACTTTTAATTGACCTTGAAGTTTTTCACCCTCAATCGCCATTCCCTCAACGGTGATGTCTGAAAGTTTTTGACTCTTTCTGGAGTCAGAGAAGGTATTTCTTTTTTTATATCAGCGGCCATTTTGTCTGTAACTCTCTGGAGGCTTTGATTTGCCTTCTCTTGCAATATTGAGGGCAGACGGTCAGCCATAGACCTGGCCTCTTTGGTAAGCATTGACTGGAGTTTTGGGCGGAGTGTCTTAAGACGTTCTAATGTTAATTTCCGGTAGGTTGGGACTGCTTTCATTGCAGCCTTGGCGAACTTCTCTTGAAGAGAAGGAAGTAACTCCTCAGCTTTCATCTGTAATGCAGCCTGTATCGTCTCTTCGTTGAGTTGTGTTTTGAGTGTTTTGAAAAGAAAAAATCCAACAATGCAAAATATTGAAAAGAGGAGAAGAGAGCCAATAAGAACTGCAGTGCGACTCGTGCGTTGGGAATGAGAGATGCTATCTAGGCTTTTCTCTAGTTAATCAATTGATTGAGAGAGAGACTCGATACTTCTTTGTGAATCAGAATCCTTACCATCAGTCATTGGATTACCTTTAAGGGTTAAAATTAGTCATGCATGGCGGGAGAATTAATATTTTTTGAGGGAATAGAATGAAGGAATGTTCGAGTGCACAAGCATGTCCTATTGACTGAAAACTCTCTCAATATTTCGGCCGTGTTAGGATAAAAAAACCTGTAGCCAAAACCCCCCTCTCATCGCTCGCCGTTTTACGTTCCTTGGTACAAAATGTCAAATCACCCCCTGATGAAGGAAGTTGATTCGTTGAAAGATTCTCGATTCGTAGTCACTCGCCTTACACCATCTCAAGTTGGTGCGCTCGGTGTTATTGGAATACTTGGTGGAGATGCGGAATTGATTCTGAATGCTCATTTTGATGCATACAGTAAGTCCTCAATTCAGACGTTGGACGTTGGTTCTCTTGTTGCTGGTGACTGGCACCATGCGATCGTGGTGACTCAGTCAGCATCAGATTCACCCGAAGGCATGGTTCCGCAACGTCAGGAGAAGTCCGAGTGTGTTGTCTTAGTGAAAACAGGAGTAGAGACTTGGGAGATCCATGTTCATGGAGGGCTAGCTGTTATCAAATCTTTGTTAAAGACTTTCGTGTCTGCCGGGGCTGTGGAGATTCCTTCGAACGAATGGTTTGCTTGTAATGGCAGTAGCTATCGAAACAATGTTATTCGTGATCAACTTGCTCGAGTTGATGGGTTCTATGCATCGCAGATACTCACGCGACAACTTGCAGGTTATTTCCAAAGAGATATCAAGCAGATTCGACAGCTCATTTGTAAGAGCAAAAAATCTCAAGATAACTTAAAAGAAGCGGAAACTGTCATAAATCGTTTGGAACGATCGGCTCGAGTGGGTATACGGTTAGCGGAGCCCTGGCAGGTTATTTTGCTGGGACCTGTGAACGCCGGTAAGAGTAGTCTTCTCAATGCTCTAGCAGGTTATGCGCGGAGTATTGTGTCTCCGCATGCCGGTACCACACGCGACGTGCTAGCGACACGAGTTGTCCTGAATGGGTGGGCAGTTGACCTGACTGATACAGCTGGTTTCCATCCAGTAAGTGACTTTCAGCAGCCAGCCCCTAGTATCGAAAAGGAGGGAATGGAACGTGCGATGGAAGCGGCAAGAAGTGCTGATTTAATTCTAAACGTTCGAGCCTTAAATGAGCCTGAGAACGACGAGATCTCTTTGGAAAGCGGCGGTGAGGATGGCCCACACTATCTCGAGGTTGGCACCAAAGCTGACCTTTCCGACAGTAAGCAGTTCATCGGAAAGTCACTATCAGCAGGTTTAATTGTGACATCCACCCGTACTGGTCAGGGTCTCGATGAACTTGTGAAAGTTATTATTGAAACACTTATTCCCGAGGCAAGAGAGCCAACAGATTGTTTCGTAGGAGGCGTTCCAATAACATCTGAAGATCTCGATGTTGTGAAAGAGTTGCACGAAAAAATAAAGATTTATTCACGAGATTTGTGATCCCGAACCAAAAGCTTTATTGGAACCTCGGTGAACGGCGAGTTTTTTCGGAGTGATGATATAAGATACCGTTTGTAAGGCGCCGTGAGGCTTTTTGCAGAACTTGTTGAGAGCACGATAGTCGGTGGAGCAGTGTCGACCTGAGTTGCAAAATAGATTCGAACAGGGCGTCCTTTGCGGTCAGCGGGTGGTCGAGTAGCCTGTGTGGCAGCATGAATGATTGTATTTAGGGCAGCCGTTGGAACGCGAGACTGACTCTGTCGAAAGAGTCGTTGTGTTGTGTCTATCGCCGCTTTTACATTGCGGCCCTTTGTGGCGGTGACAAATGCAATAGGTGCCCACGGCATTGTGCGAAAAGTGTCACGAAGGTATTGAGCCCATTCGCTTCTTTCGACATCCCCAGCATACAGGTCCCATTTGTTTACCACTAAAAGAACAGGTTTCTGCTGCTCCACGATCAGGTCAACAAGTTGCTTGTCGACTTTGCCTACCGGCTCGGTAGCATCAAAGAGCATCAAGACTACATCGGCACGACGGATACTTCTTTGAGCACGATGCGTTGAGTAGAAATCGATATCAGTTGTACGACTTTTTGTCCTTCGAAGTCCAGGTGTATCAATCGCAAGGAAAGAGTGTCCGTCTACTTCAAAACGGACATCAATGCTGTCTCGCGTAGTACCTGCAACAGGACTTGCAATGACTCTTTCTTCTTTTGCCAGTGCATTAACAAAAGTACTCTTTCCGACATTGCGGCGACCCACGATAGCCACTTTCATTTCTGGAAGAGCGGTACTGGCCGGCTCTTCGTTGTCAGGGGTCATTGGCAGACGAACAGTAATGGCTTGCACAAGTTCATCACGATTACGGTTTTGTTTTGTACTTGTGACAATAGATGATCCAAAACCAAGCTTGTCAAATTCATGGCCCAAGACATCAAATTTTTCATCATCAGACTTGTTTGCAACCAAAACAACGGTAGCTCCAGACTGCCGAAGTCGCAAAGCGACCTGAGTATCGGCAGGAACACGACCAGTCCTGATGTCAACGACGAATACGATAACCCCTGCAGTGGCTAACCCAGCTTCTATCTGCATATCGATCTGTTCAGTTAGCCCATCAGGGTCGTCAAACCCCATGCCGCCAGTATCTATGAGGTCTATTGTCCTGTCGCCACATTCAATGCGCTGGGTGAGACGATCACGAGTGACACCCTCGGTTGGGTCTTCTATTGCAATTCTTCGCTGTGAGAGCCAATTGAAAATGCTTGACTTCCCTACATTTGGACGGCCAACAATAACGACCTGCGGGATAGGAGATGACATGCTAGGGGTATTCGCAGGGAGGTGAAATATTAAGCTTTTTAGGTGCCACGTGTTATCACGGACGAAACTGTTTCGTGGCTCACGTCTTTAATAATACCACG